>JAUWUS010000034.1 GCA_030617815.1 Gammaproteobacteria bacterium | reverse complement strand
AAAACGACTAATTAATTTTTCTAAAACAAGGGAGCTTTGTGTGAGTTTTAATTTATCATTTTGCTGTAAATTTTCTTCATCACCACCAGGTTCAAGACCAATATATTTCTCACCCAGCAAACCAGCGGTATAAATACTTGCCGAAGTATCTTTAGGCAAAGTGTCATACTTGCTTTCAATACGAATTTTAACAACTGCTTCAAAGGTTTGACTATCGAATAAAATATCACTCACTCGTCCAATTCGAACACCGGCCATCGTCACCGGTGACTTAATTTTCAAACCACTAATGTCATCAAAGTTTGCGATAATCTCATAGCCTTCATCATTATTATAGATATTTAAATTGCTCACTTTCATAGCCAGCATAAATAATGAGGCCAGACCTATAGCCATAAACAAACCCACTAAAATTTCTGTACTTTTTGTATTCATCATCCTGACCTCAGAACATGATTGCTGTAAGAATAAAATCCAAGCCCAATATGGCTAAAGAAGAATGTACTACGGTGCGTGTCGTTGCTCGACTAACCCCTTCCGATGTAGGTACCGCATCATAACCTTCAAAAACGGCAATCCACGTTACCACCCCACCAAACACGATACTTTTAATTACACCATTCATAACGTCATCATAAAAATCAACTTTAGCTTGCATTTGTGACCAGTACGACCCTTCATCAACTCCTAACAAACCAACGCCAACAAAATCACCACCCATTATGCCAACTGCACTAAACAGGGCAGCCAATAATGGCATGGAAATAAAACCGGCAAGAAAACGCGGAGTAAGAACCCGACGGATGGGATCAATGGCCATCATTTCCATGGCAGAAAGTTGTTCCGTTGCTTTCATTAAACCAATTTCAGCAGTTAAGGCTGAACCAGCACGTCCAGCAAATAATAAAGCGGCAACCACTGGTCCTAACTCCGTCACCAATGAAACCGAAACCATCACACCTAACATTTCTTCTGCGCCAAAATCAACAAGGGTGTTATAACCTTGTAAACCCAACACCATGCCAACAAAAAAACCAGAAACTAATATAATAAGGAATGATAAAACACCAACAAAATACATTTGCTGAATAACCAGAGGGAGTCGCATCAACATTCCGGGTATGCCCAGTAAAATATGGCCCAGTAAAATATGGGCACGACCCAGCCTTTGGAAAAAAAATATACCACTCTGACCAAGGTGTTGAATAAAATTAGGCATGGATTTTATTTATTCACTCCTGCCGATAATAAATCTTCAGCATAATCATTTGCAGGGTAATGAAAAGGTACCGGACCATCAGGCAATCCATTCATAAACTGTTTCGCCCATTCAGAGCCTGATTCGTGTAAGGCTTTAGAACTGCCATGCGCGACAACTTTACCACCGGATAATAAATAAATCGTATCTGAAATTGATGCTGCTTCTTCAATGTCATGTGAAACCACAATACTGGTTAAACCCAGCGTATCGTTCAATTCACGAATCAAGCGAACCAGCACACCCATGGAGATAGGATCTTGTCCGGTAAAAGGTTCGTCATACATCATCATCATCGGATCAAGTGCTATAGCTCTTGCCATTGCCACCCTGCGAGCCATGCCACCCGACAACTCATTTGGCATTAATTCGCGTGCTCCACGTAACCCTACCACCTGAAGTTTCATGGTTACCAGGGTTCGAATCATTTTTTCTGAAAGTTGCGTGTGCTCCCGGATAGGAAAAGCAATATTGTCATAGACATTCATGTCGGTTAACAAAGCACCATTCTGGAATAACATGCCCATGCGTTTGCGTAACTGAAATAATGCTGAACGACTCAGACTGGTGACTTCAATACCATCAACTTTAATGCTGCCGGTTAACGGTTTGATTTGACCACCAATCAGACGCAATAAAGTTGTTTTACCCGTTCCACTGGGTCCCATGATCGCAGTCACTTCACCGCGTTGAATATCCATATCAATACCATCAAATATCATTCGATCACCTCGAGCGTATTTGAGGTTCCGAATTTCTACAAGTGGCTTTACTGAATCTGTCATATCCCTGATTGTTACCCAGCTTTTACTTAATGGCAATAATAATGTTCACACATTTAGTATAATCTTATAATAAATCTAGAATAATACCGGCATTGCGAAGCAACTCAAGTGAAGGAGGATCACCATCAAGACACAAAACTGAAATACAATTTTCATTGGATACGGATAAACAAACTTCAATTATTTTTCTCAATGCCTGCATATCCAGTTCATCACCTGAAATATGACTCATTGCCAGAGAACCACCTTTTAAACTATCTTCGTTCCCTTGTAATGTTCCATCCCATACTTCAGCAACATGATGCTTTACTAACATCGCTTTAAACTCTGCCGTGAGCGCAGCACCACCTTTATCAAGGCAAACATGTGTCACTGCTTGCGCCATCTCCAGACGCTGTTGAAACAACGCGGTATCGTCACGCAAACTCAGAGGAAGTTTTAAAACCAGCCCTAAACAAAATTCATCAAGAGTTTTCGCTTTTTCTAAGGCCTTAATAAAATATTGTTCATTTTCCAATGTACGCTCAGGAATTTCTAATATAAAACGAAAAGAATCAGAAACATCTTCAGCCCATTCAGCCAAGTCTGAAACATCAAGCCAGTCAGCCGCCGGAACATAAACCACAGGAAACTCATTAGAATAAAATCCAAGCTGCCAGTCTTCAGGCAGTTCTTCTGAATAATAATTGTTCAACCAACCTTGATGTTTCCAGCCGCGTGCACCGAAGAGCACCCGATGTGTTTCTACCGACATATTTATTACCTTATTTTTTTAAAAACGCGCGTTATTTGCCAATATATGAAATAATATTAAACATTAACAAATATTAGTATGACAGATTATGAGCAATGTAATTCCATTTAAGAAACCCCGTTTAAAAGATAAACATAAAGGTCGCTCACTCTGCAAAAGTGGCTTTCACAAATGGGAAGTTTTAGAAACCCCTTTCAATGTAAATGAAGGAAAATTGTTAACCACTTATCGTTGCTCACGTTGTGGTGAAACCAAAACGGAAAGTAAATGAAAATGGTACCTCAAACTCTTAATCCTTTATTAAAAAAGCTCATTTTGATTTTCAGTATGACCCTTCTCTCTGCTTGCGCAAGCGTTCCTGGGGGCCCATCTGAAGGTGATCCCTTTGAATCATATAACCGCGCAATGTTCAGTTTTAATGATACCCTTGATGAATACATTCTTAAACCGGTTGCCGAAGGTTATGATGCTGTTATGCCCAGCCCGGCTAAAACAGGAGTATCAAATTTTTTTAGTAATATTGGTGATATATTTGTCGTATTTAATGACATCTTACAATTCAAATTTCAACAAGCCATTGAAGACGCAAGTCGATTAGTTTTTAATAGTACAATTGGTTTATATGGTTTAATCGATGTTGCGACACCAATGGGTTTACCCAAACATAATGAAGACCTTGGTCAGACATTAGCAACATGGGGCGTGGCTGATGGCCCCTATATTATCTTACCTTTTTTAGGTCCTAGCACCATCCGTGATACTGCTGGTTTTATAGTTGAAACTGCCTATGATCCAATCAGTGAAATTAAAGATGATGATGGCCGCTATGCGACTATTGCCCTCAGAGCCATTGATACCCGTTATAGATTATTAAAGGCAAGCCGCATAGTTGAGCAGGCTGCATTAGATAAGTATTCATTTGTTCGTGACGCTTATTTGCAACTTCGTAAAAATTTAATTTACGATGGTAACCCCCCTGAAGAAGAAAATACCCCACCACCTGAATCAAGCGCTGAAGATTTGGAACTTGAAAATTTATTAGAGCTGGAATTAAAGTAGCAGAATAAATAAAAAGCTTGGTTTTTTTAACATAAGCTGCAACACAAAAACTTAAGAGATTATAGATTTGGAACAAAATATTTTACCTTCAATCATGGCCATTATTATTGGCTTTGGTTTGTTAATATGGGGAGCTGAACGATTTGTTCATGGTGCTTCTGCAATCGCTAAAAACTTTGGCGTGCCACCGCTTATTATTGGTCTCACCATTGTTGGTATTGGCACCTCTGCACCAGAAATTCTTATTTCAATTATTGCTGCTTATCAGGGTAATCCTGCTTTAGCAGTAGGTAATGCCCTGGGTTCGAATATTACTAACATTGCTTTAGTACTTGGTATTACTGCGATCGTTATGCCTTTAACCGTTAAATCAGAAACTCTACGACGTGAATATCCCATCATGTTTATTATCATGCTGGTTGCACTCATGCTGCTGATGGATAATCATCTCGGTCAAATAGACGGGCTAATTCTGATATCAGGTCTATTTGTCATGCTGTACTGGATGATCCAGCAAGGCAAAAAAAATAAACGTGACCCGCTGGAGAAAGAGTTTGAACAGGAAATTCCAAAAATTTCAACTCAAAAAGCCTTGCTATGGTTTACGATTGGGCTTGTATTACTCATCATCAGTTCACGCGGTTTAGTCTGGGGTTCCGTTAATATTGCAAAAGCTGCCGGCATTAGTGATCTGGTTATTGGTTTAACCATAGTTGCTATTGGTACCAGTCTGCCGGAACTTGCTGCCTCAATTGTCAGCGCATTAAAAAAAGAACACGATATTGCCATTGGTAACATTATTGGCTCCAACATGTTTAATCTTTTAGTGGTTTTAGGTATACCGGGATTAATAAGCCCACATATTATTGATCCTGCTATTTTAAGTCGTGATTTCTTCTTTATGATCGGCTTAAGTATCGCTTTATTTATTATGGCATACGGATTTAAAGGCGAAGGTCGGATTAACCGTTTTGAAGGCAGCTTATTAATCGGTGGTTATACTGCCTATATGGTCGTTTTATATTTTACGGCTATTGCCTGATTCAGGAGAAATAACAATGGAACAACTTGAAATTCAATCATCAAAAATTAAATGTGGTGGCTGCGCCAGTACAATAGAAAAAGGCTTAAAGGATTTTGCAGGAATTACTGAAGTCAAAGTAAATATTGAGAGCAATGTCGTTAGCGTGCAGGGAAGTGAACTTGATAAAACTGTTATAGAAAATAAATTAGCGGAATTAGGTTACCCCGTTGTTTAAATTTTTCCTCTGCGTTTCAGTGACAAATATTCATTAATTAAATCAATATGTAATAAATGCGGTAATGTGTCAGCTATAAAAACTCCCTGATTACGTAATTGTTCTAATAACCGATGGCGTTTATTGACATATTCACTGGTCCCGGCAAAGTTCAAAGCAGAATCAAAATTATCAACGGGCCGCAAAATATTTTCATCTAAAAATTTTTCCCTGAGATTCGCTATAATAATCAAATGTTGTTTAGAGATGAGATCAATAGCCTGTTTTAAATCGTCACTATCCTCATCGTGTAAATTAGTTATTATAATCACTAGTGCACGTTTTCTATGTCGAGTAATCAACTTTTGCACGGCTTGTGAAAAATCACTTGTATCGGTACTACTATGCAAATCATAAACATGATTTAATAAAGTATTAATACTATGTTGACCTTTTAACGGTGAAATCCAGCGATCGGAGCCAGCAAAAGTCATCATCCCAACCGCATCACCTTGTTTTAACGCAACATGACTCGTTAATAAAAAAGCATTTAAAATATGATCAAAATGACTAAGAACACCGTATTTTGTATGCATACGACGTCCACAGTCTAATAAAAATATAATATCCTGATCTCGTTCATCCTGATATTCACGCGAAATAGGTTTTCGCATTCTGGACGTTGCATTCCAGTCAATTTGATTAATTGAGTCGCCTTCACGAAATTCCCGTAACTGATGAAAATCCAGGCCCTGCCCCCGACGTGGTTTAAGATGGATACCCATTTGACCGATATGATTATGTAATCCTAGTGTTCTAAAATGAGATATTGATCTGAAATTAGGATAAATTTTAACGGTTTCTTTTTGCCCCCGCTTGATATGAAACTGCCATAATTTCATATGAGACAGTACACTTAAACAAATAAATCCAAAGTTTGCATCACCACGTTTTAATGGCTGAATATTATATTTAACATTGGCAAAATTTTGTGAAGCAATCGTTAAAGGCCGGGGTATATTTATTGCCTGAACTTCATCCGGATATTCATCAGTTACCAATATATGAATCGAATTAGAACATTCATTCCTGATTAATAAATTAATCTCATTATCTACACCTAATGCCAAACTGCCCGGAGTAGAACGTTCCGCATAAATTTCCCGAAGTTCATACCGCCAGAAAAACAAATCAATTAATGCGATTGCAAAAATAGATAAATAAATACTCCACCAGACTGTTACTAATAATTCAATGCTTTCTTTAGTAAGAAAAATTCTGGCGACAGCAAGTACAGCAGCAAACACAATAGCTGAAACAAGAATCAGTAAAAATCGTTTACTCGGTCTCATATCCGAGGGGCATCTACAGTTTCTAGAATTTTATTTAAAATGTCATCTGTTGTGACACCATCAATTTCCACATCAGCTGAAAGTGAAATCCTGTGCCGCATCACAGGTAAAGCCACCGCTTTCACATCATCAGGTAATACAAAATTGCGTTTGTTAATTAAAGCATGTGCTCTGGCGCAACGAATTAAGCCAATACATGCTCTTGGGCTTGCACCTTGAATAATTGCGGTATTTTCACGGGTTGCCCTGACTAAACGTACTGCATATTTCATAATTTCATCATCAACCACAATGCCCGTTAATTGATTTTGTAATTGAATAATTTGCGACGCATTCAAAATAGGAGAAATACTTTTTGATTTAAGTGGATCATCCGAATAGTTTTTACAAACTAACTCCGTCAATTTAATTTCATCCTCATAAGATGGAAAATCAATAAATATTTTCATTAAAAAACGATCAAGTTCTGCTTCAGGTAACGGATAGGTACCTTCCTGCTCAATAGGATTTTGCGTCGCTAATACCATAAAGGGTTTAGGTATTGCTTGTGTTTCTCCATCGAGAGTAACTTGTCTGTCCTGCATTACTTCAAGTAACGCTGCCTGTGTCTTTGCCGGTGAACGATTGATTTCATCCGCTAATAAAAAATTAGTAAAAATCGGCCCCTTTCGAATTCTGAATGTTGCTTCTTTCATGTCAAAAAAAGCGTGCCCGGTTATATCGGCAGGCATTAGATCCGGAGTAAATTGAATACGTTTAAATGTTCCGTCGATACATGTTGAAAGTATTCGAATAAGTAATGTTTTTCCCAGCCCAGGTACACCTTCAACTAAAACATGGCCATTTGATAATAAAGCGATCAGTATCTGGGTGACCACTTTTTCCTGTCCTATTAAAACCTGGTTAATGGTATTTTGTAATGTCGAAATACTGGCGTGAATGACATCAATATTCAGTTCACTGTTAGGAGTTTGTTCATTCATAATGAGTTCCTGATTTTTTGTAAATATGAAATTATGCGGGTAAATTCATTTTCATTGCCATTGAAAGGTTTGATTAAAGCAACATTTACTTTATTCAATTCTATTTTACTGTGATTACTAATTAATTTAACTTGTTCAACTTGCTTAAGATTATCAAAATAAGGGTAAAGTCGATTTATTTGTTTAAAAATATCATTTCGCACAGGTTCAATTAATTGCTCGAATTTCCTGTTTCGCCATAAATATTCTGAACTGGCACTAATATGTTCAGATATAGATCGCGCTGTAAAATCAGAATTTCTGAATATTTTTCCAAAACGACGACTTCGGTAAAATAACCAGGCAAGCAACCAAAGAGAAAATGCAACAATGAGTTCAGAAGCATGTTGCCACATATAATAAAATATAGACGGCATACTGGCGCCATAGAGTAATACCACTTCAGAATTATTCTTGCCTAACACCCACAACAAATACGCATGATCAAGTTCATCTATACTGGACGAGTGCCATATTCCATTGTCAGTGATTATCGATAGCAAGCCTTCACCAACTTCAAATTGCATAAAATAAGTACCACTTTCATTACCCGCCCAATAGGTAGGATCCAATTCTGTCTTTTTGTAGTCATTGTCACTATATAAATAAGGATGGCTAAGTGATGAATTAGAAGTAAAATTGATTTTTAATTTTTCTTTAATATTGGTAAATGAAAGATACGTTATTTCACTCTCAGGAATAATATATTCAATTTTTGATTTTGTTTTTTCTTTTTTAAGATCATCATTTATTTCATTAAGTTTTTCACTTAGCTTTTTCTCGGAAACATCGTCATCTTCTTCATCTTCTTTTTCTCTTAAATTATTTTTAACCTTGAATTTGGACAGCAAAATACTGGGGTTATTTTTATTATAAACAGGAGCCGTAATAATCAGGTGGCCACCTTTTTCTAACCAGTCAAGGATGCTGGCAACACGTTTTTTTGTTAGTATCTTTCTGCTATCACTAATAAAAATCATGCCTTGTTCAGGTAAATGTGTTAACTTTTCAAAATTATTGCTACTGGTAACATTTATTTTATTCTTTAAAAGAAATTGTTCCGCTGCTAAATATGGGTTACGCAGCGCTTTTTTATCCCAGCCAAGATCCTTGTTTTCTTCATACGACTCAAATAATTTAAAAAAAACATATGTCGATAAAAAAATAACAACTAGTGTAATAATAAGTGGAATTTTACTTCTCATTATTTGACACCTCTGACCATTGGCTACAGAGAGATTTAATTTGTTGTTCTGCTGGAATGCTATGAGCGTAAGCAATTTGTTGCCATATGGATGTAATATGTACGACAAACTCTTTCAACGCTTTATTATCAGATTGTTGCACAATATCTGAACATTCCTGCTCGGTACAACCATGATAAAACTCGAATAAAAACCGGTGTATAAGGAGAGATAAAGTAGAACGATATAATAAACCAATGGCCTCTCTATGCTGCCCTTTATTCCACAAAGACATCGTTTGCTCTATGACATTTACCGGGATACTGTCTTTGCGGACATCAAGCCCAAATAACACATCAGGTGCGACAACAGAATCTGCTTCTGCATTCTTACTGGTTGGTGATATTACATCCAGGTATTTAAGTATTCGATATACCAGGTAAACAAGAGAAAATGCCAGCGTTAACCATAAAAGCATTTCTAATAAATTAGCGAAAGTGTAACCTTTACTTTTTTCAGTATCATCTGTGTCACCAAATAAACTCTCTAACAATTCTATTATGAAAATAAGCCATTGTGGAACCTCATCATCAGACTTTTCTTTTTCCATATCTTTTAATCGCCAGCCACTTATTTTCTTCTTTTTATGAAAATCTTCTCCTTTCAGAATGTCATCAATCATCACCTTTGATGACTCTGGCGTTAAAGGTGCAGATGTCCTGACATTAACATCATTGACATATACATCATCAGCATAAACATCATTAGAAAAAGTTGATATAGAAAAGAAACTAATAAAAATAAAACATACTGCGGCAAAATTCAATTTTCTTGCATGAGTGTCAGCAAGATTACGGAACCTGATTTCTATATCCCACGCTTCAAGTTTTATTCGGCGGTTTATATATAAGGAAAAACCTGCCATGGTATAAAAAGGCGCAATTAAAGTCATACTTAAAAACGTTAAAAAATTAGTTAAGAAGTCAACAATAAAAGTTTTATCAATCATCATGCTCATTAAATTTACATCTACTTCTTCAGGAATAAGCAGCATTAATAAACCAAGAATACCCATAGATACAATTGCTTCAAGGTGTACACAAACAACCGTTAACCAACTTGCCGCATTAGATGAACCTTGATGCAAGGTATCCAGACGTTTTCTACGTTGACTATGTTTTTGTGCTTCAAGTACAGTAACCGGCATATCAAAGGAACGAGTAAAACTAAAGCGACGCCATAATAGCCAGGCAAAAATATCAGTTGAATAAATTTTGGGTAATGCTTTAATGATTTCTTTAACGCTAACATCGTCGTTAAATAATTTTCTACTTGCGATGTATAATGGAGCTCTGTCCCACAGCGGTTTCAACCACCATGTTAATAAAAGTGCCAACCAGTTATCTTCATAAAAAATAATGCTTAACATGCAGTAAAAAATAAAAGCCGGTATAAACCAGCTTAAATACAATGGTTTCCACCATGATTTAGCCATAATTAAACCAAGATCAACAGACTCATGTGAGTTTCGAATCCGCGGTTTAACGGTAATTCGACTAAGATTCATTGACTGTACCTTTGCCAAAAAAATAACAATAACCAATAACAACGACCCAAAAGAAAGCACCAACACTATATTTAATTACGTTAGGCAGTTCAGAGCTTGATGACCAAAAAGCTTCCAGAAATGCTGCAATAAGTAACATTATCGTAGAGCCGTATATAATTTTAATTGCTTCATGGCTGGCATGTTGCAATGCAACAATGCGCGAATGCGGCCCGGGATCAATTAATGCAAATCCAATGATTAAACCCGCCGCACCACTTAACACAATAGCGGTTAATTCAAATGCACCATGTCCAATAACAAAAGGAAAAAAGGTATCCGTTAGTCCAATATTTGCCATATGGCCTGCTGCGGCACCCAGTAACAAACCATTATAAAATAAAAAGAACACTGCACCTAACCCATAGAGCATACCACCAGCAAACATCTGAAAACTAATACCAATATTATGTTTTATATAATAGCCAAACATAAGTAAGTCCGTGTCTGATTCACGCTCCCTGCCCATGGCACTATTTTCTGGATCATACATACTTTCAAAGTCACGAACACTCTCTGCACCCATTACGCTATAAATCATATCGCTATTTAAATAACATAAGGTAAACATGAGTATGCCGGGCAAAAGAAACAGTGCTGTTGCCAGCCAGATAAATTTTTTATTTGCATGAAGTGCGCGAGGAAACCCACGAATCAAAAAACTTAATATTTGGTGGTTAAATCTCGGGTTATGTTTATAAAGTAAATGATGACACTTCAACACCAATTGGTTAAGGCGTTCAATTAAATAAGTGCTGTAACGCCGATGTTTAGCTATCGCCAGGTGATGGCATATTCGCCGATAAGCAAAAGGAAAATTATTAAGACCTGAGGTTTCTTTTTGCTCAATCGCATCTTCTAACTGCCCCCATAAATCATTGTATTTTAATTCAAAGTCCTGTTGCTTCATTTGACCCCCAGAAGCCAGCTACCAATCCCACGTAAATAATCAATGCGCCTGGATTTTTGCTGTATAACATCGCCAAGAATGTCGGCAAGTTCTTGCTGGCGCTCATCTGAAAGCTGATCATGTCTTTCAGTAAAGGCAATTATTGCAATTTGATCCTCGAATGATAATGGAAAAGGAGAAGGATGGGTTTGACACTTTGGTAATGCCGTATTTATTTTAGTTTTTTGTTTATATATAACGAGAGAACCCGCAGCCAGATCACCAAGTCTTTGAAACTTGTTGGTCAATATCATCGAAATAAAACCACAAAGATAAGCAAAAGGAAAAAAATCTGCAAAGCGCAATAAGTTACGAATTAACGAAGAACCCCAGTTAATAGCGGTAAGATCATCATTAACGACAGTCAGCCCCATCATTTTTTTACCGATGGTTTGACCATTATTATAAATTTCAAAGAAAACAGGATAAAACCATTCAAGTATAAAAGAGATTAACAGGATAATGCCAATTCCGATGTTACCCGCAAAGGCCAGGACTATTGATATAATACCTAAGGCAAAACCACGGATTGTGAGATCAATGGCATAAGCCAGTGATCTCACAATAGGACCCGCTAATTCTGCTTGTAAATCTATCCCTTCCGGTGTTTCTACCAGATATATAGTGTCGAGTTGATTCATTTTGCGAATTACTTAATGACTCATTGCAAAAAGCATGTCTGGATTAACTCAACTTAAACTATTTAATTACGGGCGATTAAATTATGTCATTCCGGGTATCAGCCGCCCGCTGCTTTTGCTGCTTCTATATATCCGTTATAAGCAGGAATTGCAATCGCAGCAAGTATGCCAATAACGACAGCACCGAGGATAATAATCAGTCCCCACTTACTCCATTTTCTTTGCACCCGGTTAAAATGTTCTACACTTTCCCAACGCTTATTTTGCCATGCCCATTCCCGGCCTTTAACACCCAGTACAATTGACATAATAAAACCAATATAGGGAACAAAGGCCAACAAACCAATCCAGGTTCTGTTAAATATCGCCCAAAACCAATTAAATAAAAATGCGCCCCAGCTCCAACCTTTTATACTGTCAGGCATTGGATGCCCCTTGCCCATTCCTGATGTGTTTTCATCTTCTTTTTGTAAATTAGCATCTGGTGATTTGTATATGTCGTTCATAATAAGTCCCCTAAGATTTAAAATAATTTATATGCTGTAAAATATATTTATACTTATTTTTAGTGATTTTTATAACAGATATGGTGAAAAGGCAAGCTTTAATTAAAACTCACGATGAATAGGGTAATATTTAGTCTTTTAATGTGAAATAGATTTTCTTTTAGAATGGTGACAATAAAATACAGCTTAAATTTTTGATTTTGCCCCAAAGTAAATTCCTACAGGAATAATGATAAAACTACTCAGGTTGTACCACATAGGATATGTAGAAAAAGATTCCGTTAATACAAATAGCGGTGTAATAATTATTAGCAGTAACGCAGAAACGATAATGGCATATTTTATTTCTTTTCCCCGGGTATGTTTCCCAACCACACTGCCTGCAAAATAAAGGATCCCACCCGTAAGCGCTATATCAATAAACAAAAATAAAGGATTGCTTGCAAACAATGTATTGAGTGCATCTTCATTACCCATATCAACACCGTTAATAATGCCTAAAGCAACAAAAACGATTGTGCTAACAATAGTTGTCAGAAAGAATGCAATAGATAAACCATATAAAACAGCCTTAACCGGTTTAAATGGCCTTTTATTATTTATCGTTAAATCTGAATTAGGTGGTTGATATGCATCCATATTATCAAGCCATTATAACTTTTGTCTCTGCCACAAGATCATGTATACATCGTTTTTCTTTGCCAAAAATAAACAGTATATTAATCATAGAAAAAAATTGACCGACAACAGGAACTTGATCCGGAAGAAAATACACAGCATAACGTTTAAGCAAATGTTTTTTCAGACTGGGCAAGTTCCCTTCCAGGTCAACAATTTTTATACCTAAAATCTTTTTACCAACCGTTTGTCCATAATTAACTAATAAATTAATATTAATAATAATAAATGCAACAATCCCCAGAGTGGTAATCATCAAACTGTACTCGAAAGAAGGTTGAACCCCTTTAGACATTCCATCGAATCCACCGGTGAAATACATCGCAGGTAAAATAACAGATAACATAATCAAACTGTCTAACATGGATGCCCAAAGTCTTTTCCATCTTGATGCCAGCGCATTAACTTCATTCGATGGCTCAACCAGCTCTGCTTGTGGTGCAGTATAAATATCGTTATCCATAATTCACCTCTAATATTAATTAAACACGAAATGTATAGTCCGTAACCACATAAATTATAATTTATATCCTAAATATTCTTCAATAAACTCACGAACACAGCCATAACCGCCTTTATTAGTTAACACCACATCCACGATTTGTTTAATCGACGGCATGGCATCAGCGGGACAAGCGCTAAAGCCAACAGCATTAATAATATCCCGGTCATTAATATCATCACCGATATAGGCAACCTCTTTCATATCAATATCCATATCCTTACACCATTGCTGAAGGATATCTATTTTCGGATCAGTTCCCACATAAAATTTTTCAAGGCTAAGAGTTTTAGAGCGACCTTCAATGATCTTTGTCTTAAAACCGGAACTCAACAAACCCACTTTTACGCCACGCTTTTGTAATTCAATAATACCGCGACCATCCTTGGTATCGAAGCGTTTAAATTCTTCTCCACTTTCTGTGTAATACATACCACCATCGGTCAGTGTGCCATCCACATCCAACCCGAGAAATTTAATGTCAGATTTAATTGCCATAATATTAAATAATCGTCCGTCCAATAGCTGATGCAATCGGACGTAATGTAGTTAATAAATCACGAAACATATCATGGTCGAGTTGTTGTGCAGCATCTGATTTTGCAACAGAAGGATCGGGATGCACTTCTATCAACAATCCTTCAATACCCATAGCGGTACAGGCACGTGCCAGATCAGGTACACCATAGCGATAACCAATAGCATGACTAGGATCCAAAATAATAGGTAGATTGGTATACTCTTTTAAATATGCAACACCGCACAAATCTAAAGTGAAACGTGTTTTGGTTTCAAAGGTACGAATACCGCGTTCACACAAAATAACATTATCGTTACCAGCCGATAAAATAAACTCTGCGGCCTGAACAAATTCTTGCAGCGTTGTGCCAAAACCACGTTTTAATAAAATCGGTTTACGAGACTTACCACAAGTGCGTAAGATGCCCTGGTCATACATAGCTTTCGCACCAACTTGCACAATATCAGCATACTCAATAATTTCATCTACATGTGTAGTATCACGCACTTCAGTAATAATGTTTAAACCAAACTTACTGCGCATTTTATCCAGCAGTTTTAAACCTTCAAGTCCCATACCCTGAAACGAATAAGGTGAAGTACGCGGTTTATAACAACCGGCACGTAAGGTCGAAATCCCCTGCTCAACCATTAACTCAGCTGACTGGGTAATTTGTTCTTCTGACTCTACTGAACACGGGCCGGCAATCACCATGGTATTATTATTTGTACCACCTATCTTTATACCATTTATATCTATCTCGCGTGTTTCACTAAAATAATCTGCACTTGCAAGTTGCATGTCATTAGGAAAAATAAAACTTTCTTCTGTAATACTTTCGTATTCACTCGGCACATCTTTCAAAGCCGAAGGCGTTACTAATACGTGATGCTCAGGTTTTTTAATATGGAATGCATCTAATGCTTTTGCAATTTTTGCTATTTCAGTGTCACTCACACTGTTTTTTAAATGAATAATCATAACTCGCCTTTAATTAAATTGAAGAAAGTCACCGCACCGGTTACTTTATTTGTATCGTCAACAACAGGTAAATAAGAAATTGCAAAACTCTGTTGTTTAATAAAACGCAATAATTCCATTACGCTAAAATTTTCGTTTGCTGTTACAGGGTGAGTATTCGTTATATCTTCAACGCTGACATTATTCAGGTTGTCAGTGTGTTTTAATAAACCTTTACGCACATCCGCATTGGTCACAATGCCATCAAGTTTACCATTTTCATCAATCAAAATCGTGAAGCCTACATCATAATCTTCTATTGATTGCAAAATAGCGATCACGTTACGATCTTTAAGTTTTAATAAAGGCAGTTCGTCTGCTTCACGCATAAAATCTTTAACCTGAAAATGAGAATCAACTTCATGCGTTTTCAAATTAAGCATGGCTGCCCCCATGGATTCACTGGTCATTAAATAAGAACCGGAAACAGATGCATAAACACCCATGTTGCGTAATATAAAAGACACTTCACCATTCACGCCACCATCAACATGAATTTTTTTATCTGGAAATTGCTGACGAAACTGACGAATTCTTTTGAAATTAGATTTATCAAATACGCCACCACTTTGACCCGGTGTAGTGGTCATAAATAAAATGAAATCAAATTTTTCAGCATAATGTTCAAACACTGAGATATCTGTATTGGATGTTATTGCCAGACCTAGTTTTGCAGAAATATTATCCGGTATAATTAACTCGTCCTTCAAATTCTCAAACTGAAAAGTGACATAATTAACATTCAAATCTTCTATTTTAGTGAAAAATTTTTCAGGCTCGGAACTAATAATATGAAGGTCAACCGGGGTCTTGCTGAGCTGTTTAATCTCCGCAATATCATCAAACACGCTCAAATCATCATTACAATCTATATGGAAAAGATCGGCGCCGTGCACATCAAGATCTTTTATGATTTCAGGTAGAGACTGGCTCTTGCTGGAATAAACAGAAGCGGAGATTTTCATAGATTTTTATACACAACAGTAACTTGAGTTGAACTAATATACCCTTTAGGCTCAATATTTTCCAGTATAATAGGTATACCCTGACTCTGACATTGGTGCTGACATTACGTTAGAATAAACAACATAATATCAATAATATAACATTGGCAAAATAATTTATGAGCTTTCATATTGTAATCCCCGCACGCTACGCTTCAACTCGTTTACCGGGAAAACCGCTGCGTGATATTTGCGGCAAACCTATGATTGCCCATGTCATTGAGCGCGCTAAACAAAGCAACGCTGAAGAAGTGATTGTTGCAACAGATTCACAAAAAATTGCTGATGCCATCAGCAATCTTGATGTTCGTGTTTGCATGACACATGAAAATCATCAATCTGGCACAGAACGCTTATCTGAAGTCATTGAACAACTCGGCTTTGATGATGAGCAAATTCTCATTAATTTACAGGGTGATGAGGCAATGATGCCGCCCGTTTGTTTAAATCAGGTGGGGCAAGCGCTGGAAGAAGATAGCAACTTGAAAATGGCCACCTTATGTACCCCGCTAACAGATATAGAAGAGCTATTTGATCCTCATGCGGTTAAAGTTGTCCGCGATATCAATAATTTCGCACTTTATTTCACCCGTGCTGCCGTTCCGTGGTCTCGCGACTGCTTTAATGAAACACCCAGAAAATTACCTACACAACAGGAATACCAGCGCCATATTGGCCTGTATGGTTACCGTGCCGGTTTTATTAAACAATATTTAGCATGGCAAAGCAGTGATATTGAAAAAACGGAATCTTTAGAGCAATTGCGTGTCCTTTATTATGGTGAAAAAATAAAAGTGATCACCGCAGAAATACCGCCGGGACCCGGGGTTGATACTATCGAAGACTTGAACCGTGTTTGTAAACTTCTCTCTAAATAAATTATGAAAGATATTCTGGAAAAAGCCGCAAAAATTAAACTACTTGTTTTTGATGTTGACGGTGTTCTTACTGATGGCAGTTTAATCGTCGACGATGACGGCAAAGAATATAAGGCTTTTTATTCCAAAGATGGCCTGGGCATAAAAATGTTACAACAAACGGGAGTTAAAATTGCCATTATCACTGCACGAACCTCTAACGTTGTCATTCATCGCATGCAAAATCTCGGTATTAAACATATCTATCAGGGACAATTAGACAAATTGCCGGCTTTTAAAAAAATGCTAAAAGAGTTAGAACTTTCAACCGAACAAGCTGCTTTTGTTGGTGATGATGTTATCGACCTGCCAGTAATACTACATGCCGGTTTAGCTATTACCGTTGCAGACGCTCATCCATTAGTGAAGCAACATGCTCACTGGCAAACACCACAACGTGGTGGGCGCGGCGCAGCGCGAGATGTGTGTGAACTCATTATGCAGGCGCAAGGTACGTTAGAGGCACAATTCCAAAAATATCTGGGCAGCAAACCTTAATGGGAAAACTGCATTACTTCACTGTCCTCTTGCTGATCATTTTACTCGCCATCGCGAGTGGCTGGATTTTTGAATCCATTGACAACCGCCCTGCTTTGACACAAGAAAAGCTACGTCATATTCCAGATTATTTTTTGAAAAATTTCACCTCAACGGTCATGGATAAGACGGGTAAACCCACCTATCAAATTAAAGCTGAACATCTCGAACATTATCCTGATGACGACAGCATGAAATTACAAAAGCCCGTTTTTTCATTTTATGAAAAAAATATTAAAACCTGGACAGCACAGGCAAACGAAGCTGTTATATTAAAGGATGGTGAGAAAATTTATCTCAAGGGCAAGGTCGTTCTGAGTCAAATTTTAAATTCAAATAAGAATACACCGATGATTTTAACTGCGAAACAGCTCACCATCGAGCCCAAACGGTATCTTGCACACACAACATCAAAAATTAAACTGCAAAAAGGAAGTGACTATATACTCTCAACCGGTATGCGCGCCGATATGAGTAAAAACAAAATTGAATTTCTATCTGAAACGCGGAGTCATTATGTTTTACCAACAAAATAAACTTTTTCGTTTATTCTCATTACAAAACAAACTAATGATCTCTTGTCTGGCTCTGCTTATGCTTCACAATATCAGCCCCGTTCATGCTGCAAATCAGAAAAAAACAAAACAAAACGTCATCGAGATTAAAGCACAGTATTTATCGTTTGATAGAAAAAAGGGTATTAGCAAATATAAAGGCAAGGTTTTATTAACAAAAGGCACGCTCATCATTAAGGCTGATACCGTAACGCTGTATTTTAATGGGGAAAAACTCATAAAAGCGCTGATTACGGGTTCTCCTGCAGACGTACAGCACCAACCCGACAATGAAGCCAAGGCACATTCTCAGGCAAACGAAATAGAATATCTTATTGCCGAAGAACAATTAGTTTTAAAGGGACAAGCCTTCGTTAATCAGGGCAATCGTCATTTCAGCGGTGAATATATAGAGTATGATACCCGTCAACGCACCATAACCGCAGCAGGCAATCAAAACACGAATATGAACACAGAAAATTCAACCCATAATCTGCCAAAGGCGCGCGTCCATGTCATTATTGGGCCAAATAAAGATGTTGCAGATACAAATAATATCGAAAATAATGAAATAAAGATTAAATAGAACATGAATGAAGCAGCAAATATTTTAAAAGCCGATAATCTCTGTAAGAGTTACAAAGGCCGAAAGGTTGTAAGCAACGTTTCAATAGAAATTCACAGTGGAGAGGTTATTGGCTTACTCGGCCCCAATGGTGCGGGTAAAACAACCTCCTTTTACATGGTTGCCGGCCTGATCGGCGCAGATGAAGGCACGATCACACTCGGTGATAAAGACATTACCCACTACCCGATGCATCAGCGTGCCCGCCTGGGTATCGGTTACTTGCCACAAGAAGCCTCTATTTTCCGTAAATTATCGGTCACAAATAACATTATGGCGATTTTGCAAACACGCAAAGAACTCAGCCCCTTCGAACAAGAACAAAAACTCGAAGATCTGCTCGAAGAACTCCACATTGGACATATTAGAAATGGGTTAGGCATGAGCCTGTCCGGTGGCGAGCGACGTCGGGTAGAAATTGCCCGTGCCCTGGCAACTGAGCCACGTTTTATTCTCCTGGATGAACCTTTTGCCGGCGTTGACCCTATTTCGGTACGGGATATTCAATCCATTATCCAACATCTGAAAGAACGTAACATTGGTGTATTAATAACCGACCATAATGTTCGGGAAACCTTAGGTATTTGTGAACGTGGCTATATTATGAATGAAGGTGAAGTCATTGCCAGTGGCAAACCTAATGTATTACTTGAAGATCAAAAAGTCCGTGAAGTCTATCTTGGTGAAAATTTCAAGCTCTAAAGCTGTAATTCATAAAAAATTCTCTCCTACACTTTCTCGAAAAATAAGCTAAAATTAATATAAGTCCGGTTATAGAAAAATACCGAAGGTCCGGACACTTTTAAGCAAAATATGAAACAAGCACTCCAATTCCGACTCGGTCAAAGTCTGACCATGACACCCCAGCTGCAACAGGCTATTCGCTTGTTACAATTGTCGACGCTCGAATTAAATACAGAAATTCAGGATGCGCTGGATTCCAACATGATGCTGGAAATAGGAGATGATAGTGAAAATAATGAAAACGAAAACACATCATCGACTGAAAAAAATACCCAGGTATCTGCCGAAAATAATGATATTGCGCAAAATGAAAACAGCGAAAATAATCTAGAAACAATAACGGATACAACGACCTCCGACCTTATGCCTGATGACTTACCGGTTGATACCTCGTGGGATGATATTTACGATTCCATTCTACCCGGCACAACAACATCTTCTGCTGCAACATCTTATACTGCAGACGAACAACCTGAAGTTTATATCGCCAGTACTGAAAGTTTACATGAACATTTACGCTGGCAAATAAAAATGACCCCATTCAGCGAAGTCGACGCCGCCATCGCTGAAGTCATTGTTGATGAAATTAATGATGATGGTTTTCTGCAGACTTCTGTTGAAGAAATAACGGCCACATTGGGAACACTCGAAATACATGAAGTTGAAATAGACGAAGTGGAAGCCGTGTTACACCAAATTCATAATTTTGATCCTGCCGGTGTAGGTGCGCGCGATTTACGAGAGAGTCTTTCTATTCAGCTACATCGTCAGACAAACGATGTAGATTTACGTGAGTATGCCATTATCCTGGTTGACAACTATTTTGATTTATTAGCCAACCGTGAATATCCACAACTCATGCGTAAAATGAAAATATCTGAAGATGATCTCAAAGATATCATTCAGCTTATTCAAAGCATGAACCCTCGACCCGGTGGACAAGTAACGTCGAATCAAGCGGAATATATTATTCCTGATGTCACGGTTAAAAAAATTAATAACACCTGGAAGGTCGAACTTAATTCAGATGCAGCACCCAAGTTACGTATTAACACAACCTATGCAAACATGATTAAGGATATAAAAAACAGTGGTGATAATTCATCCATGAAGGATCACCTGCAGGAAGCACGCTGGTTTATTAAAAGTCTGGTAAGTCGCAATGAAACATTATTAAAGGTTGCACACTGCATCGTTGAACGACAAAAAGAATTTCTTGAACATGGTGAAGAAGCCATGAAAGCCCTGGTTCTGCACGATATTGCAGAAGCCGTTGATATGCATGAATCAACAATTTCTCGTGTCACCACTAAAAAATACATGCACACCCCACGGGGTATCTTTGAATTAAAATATTTTTTTTCCAGCCACGTTAGTACTGCAAGTGGTGGGGAATGTTCGGCGACTGCGATTCGCGCATTAATTAAAAAACTGGTTGCGGCGGAAACGCCTAAAAAACCCTTGAGTGATAATAAAATAGCTATCATTCTCGAAGACCAGGGAATTAATGTTGCACGAAGAACAGTCGCTAAATACAGAGAGTCATTGGCGATTCCACCGTCGAATGAACGTAAACGTCTTGCTTAACAGCAAACAAAGGAGAAAACTATGCAATTAAATATTACTGGACACCATGTAGAGGTTACAGATTCACTTAAAGCTTATGTAGCAGAAAAACTGGAACGTCTCGAAAAACATTTTGACCACGTCAACAATGTCCATGTAATTCTAAGTGTAGAGAAACAGCGACAAAAATCTGAAGCGACCGTTAATGTAAATGGTGCAAGTTTGTTTGCTGATTCAACAGAAGAAGATATGTATGCAGCAATTGATTCGATGGTAGATAAACTTGATCGTCAAATCAAAAAACATAAAGAAAAACTCAAAGACCACCACCGTAATGAAGGCAGTCAAATTAAACACCAACAACCTGTCGCTGAAGAAGAAGAAGAATAAGGAATATTCATACTTATGCAATTATCAGAATTCATAAATGTTAATCGTATAAGAAGCGATATTAATGTTAGCAGTAAAAAACGAGCGCTTGAAGAATTAAGCAACCTGATCACTCAGGATCAAACCCAAATTGATGCATCGGTTATTTTTGATAGCTTGATTTCACGAGAACGCTTAGGCTCAACCGGTGTGGGGTATGGTTTCGCCATACCTCATGGCCGCATTAAAAATTGCAGTAAAATCACTGGCGCTTTTGTCCGCTTAAACCATGGTGTCGATTTTGACGCCATTGATAACCAACCTGTTGATATGTTATTTGCACTGATTGTACCCGAAGAATCAACCGACCAGCATTTGCAAGTACTCGCCTTAATCGCATCCATGTTTAATGACGAAAATTTTCGTGAAAAATTACGCCATAGTGACAATCCTGAAGCAATCTACCAACTTCTGACTGAATGGAAAAAACCTGGCTGATCATGAAAAACGATCTCACTACTCGCGATTTCATACAAAGTCATGGCGAAAGACTGAGATTAAACTGGCAAGCAGGTCAAGCAGGCGAAAATCGATTATTACAAAATGAAAAAGTAATGACCGGCATCCCTATTGCGGGTTATCTGAATTTAGTCAAACCTAATCGAGTTCAGGTTCTTGGACCAGAAGAAGTAGAATATCTGGAACAACTGGGGGAAAACTCCCACAAAGATGCTGTAGCCCGCTTATTTAAATGTGAACCTGCGATGATTATTTTTGCAGGCATTACAAATAACGGCAGTATTGAACATGAGTTTGTTGAACTTGCCAATCAAACCGACACGCCTTTACTCCACTCCAGTTTAGCCAGCAACGAGTTAACCGAATTATTACAATATCATCTTAGTCGCTTATTAGGTGATAGCAAAATCATGCACGGTGTTTTTATGGAAGTCATGGGCATTGGTGTTTTACTCACCGGCCCAAGTGGTATTGGTAAAAGTGAGCTTGCACTCGAACTCATTAGTCGCGGCCATCGACTCATTGCCGATGATGCCCCTGAATTCAGGCGCAGCGCCCCCAAAACTATTCGGGGTCGTAGCCCGGCTTTATTAAAAGACTTTTTAGAAGTCCGTGGTTTAGGTGTTTTAAATATACGAGCCATGTTTGGTGATAATTCCATTGTCGAAACCAAACGTCTGCAACTAATTGTGCACATCGATACGTTACTGGACAATACCAACTCTGACAGCTCACTTTGGGAAGTTGACCGAATCGGCGGCTCAAAACGTAAACAATGCATTCTTGAGGTAGAAATACCCGAAGTACAAATTCCGGTTGCACCAGGCCGAAACGTTGCCGTCATTATTGAGGCTGCAGTACGCAACCATGTGCTATATTTAAACGGCTATAATGCAGCAGACGATTTTATTAAACGCCAGCAGAAGCTTATCGACGGTGAATAATCCCGTCTTGTGCTATGCTCTGCCAATAATTTAAATTGATAATAAGTAAATCCCAACTATGAAATTAGTTATCGTTAGCGGTTTATCTGGCTCAGGTAAAAGTATTGCATTGCAGGTACTGGAAGATCTGGAGTACTACTGTATAGACAATTTACCCATCAACATGCTCGATGCACTCACCACTGAAATCATATCTGCCAAACATGAGCATGTTGCCATTGGAATTGACGCTAGAAATGTTCTAGTTGAGCTTGATCGTTTCCCCGAACAAATTAAACAAATGCAAAAAAAAGGTGTTGATTGCGAAATATTTTTTCTCGAAGCCAGTAATGCCTCGCTAACAAAACGTTTTAGCGAAACACGCCGCAAGCACCCTCTTAGTAACCAGGAAACACCTCTTAATGAAGCGATTATACAGGAACGTTATTTGCTTGAACCCATCTCATCAATAGCGCATTTACGTTTTGATACCAGTTCCACAAATGTTCATCAATTACGGCATTTAATTAAAGCTCGGGTTAAAAGTGCCGACAATCAAAGTATCTCCATTATGTTTGAATCCTTTGGCTTTAAACATGGTGTTCCCATAAACGCAGATTTTGTCTTTGATATTCGTTGTCTGCCTAACCCGCATTGGGCTCCGGAGCTAAGAACCTTAACCGGGTTTGATGAAGATGTTATTTGCTACCTTGATGAGTTTGATGAAGTGAAAGAAATGTTCAACGATATTATGGGATTTATGGATAAATGGATCCCCCGATTTGAAGCGGACAATCGCAGTTATGTCACCATAGCCATCGGCTGCACCGGCGGGCAACACCGTTCTGTCTATCTTGTAAATAAGCTTGACAAAGCATTCGGAAATAAACACAATAACGTCCTTTCACGACACAGGGAAATTTCGTAATGATCGGCATACTCATCATTACCCACAATAATGTAGGCCGCGCACTTTTTGATGCCGCTACCTCAGTGTTGGGCGATTGTCCTATGCCTGTCGAAATACTCTCTGTCTCGCAAAATTGTGATCCTGAAGAACGCTCCAGAAAAGCAGAAGCATACTTAAAAAAATTAAATCAGCAAGATGGTATATTGGTTCTTACTGATATGTACGGTTCAACCCCGAGTAATATCGCAACTAAACTTGCCTCAGACAATGTGACTATTATTACCGGTATAAATTTACCGATGTTGGTGCGCATAATGAACTACCCAAAGCTGTCACTCGAAAAACTGACAAATAAAGCCGTCAGCGCAGGTCAAACCGGTGTTATCATAGTAGAAAATTAGAAGCGACAAATAAGATAAAAGAATAAAAAGATTATTTCCGTGTTACAACAAACAACAATCATCATTAACAAGCTTGGCTTGCACGCCCGGGCCGCCGCAAAATTTGTTACCCAGGCATCCTTGTTTGAATCTGATATTAATTTAAAACGTAATGGCCAGGATGTTAATGGTAAAAGTATTATGGGTGTCATGATGCTTGCTGCGGCAAAAGGCGCAGAAATTGAACTCATTATTGATGGCACAGATGAAAAACAAGCCATGCAATCACTGCTGGAACTGATTGAAAACCGCTTCGGCGAAGCCGAATAAAGATAAAATATTTTTTGATTTCAATTCCTAAGTCCCCTATAAGTCCTTCTTTTATATAGATTTCCCTTTTTTCCCTTTAGGCATTACACTCTTTATATAACAATAGAGGGTTCATCATGCCTGGCAGCTCAACTCAACAACAGGATACGCACAACACACTGCTGGAAACAATCAGTGACAGCTTGCGTGATGAGCAGCCTGAAAATATTGTTGAACTCCTGAGCGAGATGCATCCGGCAGAAATTGCTCACCTACTCGAATCTCTCCCCGTTAATCAGCGCGAACAAGTCTGGGCTTGTGTGCCCGATGATATGGACGGTGAAATCCTGCTCCATTTAAATGATGAAGCGCGTGCCGCACTCATTAATAAAATGGAAACCGAAGAACTGGTTGCGGCAACCGAAACGCTGGATACCGATGATCTCGCCGATATTCTTCCTGAAATGCCACAAGATGTTGTTCAGGAAGTTCTGCTCAGTTTAGAAACTCAGGAACGTGAGCGGTTAAAATCCGTTTTATCCTATGACGAGGATTCTGCCGGTGGTTTGATGGATTTAGACACCATCGTTATTCGTGCCGATATTACCCTTGATGTTGTTTTGCGTTACCTCAGAAAAAAAGGCAGCCTGCCAAAAGGCACCGATAATTTGTTTGTTGTTGATCGTGAAAATCATTACCTTGGTCTGTTACCGTTAAGCCTGATACTGACCAACGATCCTGAATTACTCATTAGCGAACTGATGTTAACCAATATTGACGGTATTCTTGCAGACAAACATGCGCGTGATGTTGCTAATCTGTTTGAACACAGGGACTTAATCACCGCCCCGGTTGTTGATGAAGACAATCATCTTTTAGGCCGGATCACTATTGATGATGTTGTAGATGTTATCCGTGATGAAGGCGATCACTCTCTTATGAGCATGGCCGGTCTGCACGAAGAAGACGATATGTTTGCCCCCGTTTTCACCAGTACCCGCCGCCGCTCTATTTGGTTAGGGGTAAACCTGCTCACCGCGTTTCTTGCCTCATGGGTGATCGGTTTATTTGGTGCCACCATAGAAAAAATGGTCGCTCTTGCCATCCTTATGCCTATTGTTGCCAGCATGGGTGGCATTGCCGGCAGCCAAACCTTAACACTGGTTATTCGCGGCATGGCATTAGGCCAAATCGGAAAAAGTAATGCACGCCGTTTATTACTCAAAGAAATGTGGATCGGTGTCTGGAATGGTATTATCTGGGCCATGGTCATTGCCACAGTCGCCGGCCTCTGGTTTCAAAACACACAACTCGGTTTTATTATCGCCGCCGCTATTATTATTAACCTCATCGTTGCCGCCGTATCTGGCGCAACCATACCTTTATTATTAAAACGTTTTGGTGCCGACCCTGCTTTGTCCGGCACTGTTGTATTAACCACCGTCACAGACATTGTCGGTTTCTTATCTTTCTTAGGATTAGCATCATTATATTTACTGTAAAATAAGGAATAGTTGAACAAACCGTGTAACAAGTCATTTAAGTACACAGTTTTTTCAACCCTGAATTTAATAGATCGTAACCCTTTAACTTAAGTCATTAATCTATAAAATAGTAAAAAAGGAATAAACATGAGAATCAGAGCCAATGTAGATGTTCTGGATATATTAGGCCATTTGATAATTTGGGTTTTACTTAGCCTGATCACTTTTGGGATTGCATTATTCTTCTACCCATACTCTTTTGCAAAGTTTATTATTAACCGATCAGACTTAATTGATGAAAATGGTGTTACAAAAGCAATGATATGTGACACGGATTTGTTTGGTAATATTGGGCATGTCAGAGTGTGGATCATTATTTCAATCGTTACACTTGGATTTGGCTATGTTTTTTATTTCTATAAAGTCTGGAATTATTCTTTAAACAATACTCGAATTGGTTAATACTGTTTCCTTTAACCGG
>JAUWUS010000054.1 GCA_030617815.1 Gammaproteobacteria bacterium | reverse complement strand
GAAAGTAATGATCGCAGCTTTGAACAAGGTGATGCTTTATACAGTGAAATAGAGGCCTTTCTCTATTCAATCAAAAACAATGAACCACCTGTTGTTAGCGGTCAAGCCGGTTTACTTGCATTACAAACGGCCACTAAAATCAGTGAGCTGCTTGGTACGACTTAATAGCTACATCACGAATTACAAGACCACGACTTCAGTATCATGAAAACATAACATTTTTTACGGAGCTATCTAATATGATCCCAATGGTTGATCTTAAACTGCAATACAACAACCTTAAACAGGAAATTGATACTAAAATTATCGAAGCACTCGGTAAGACTCAATTTATTCTTGGGCCAAATGTACAAACTTTTGAAAAAGAAGCTGCAGAACATCTTGGTGTTAAACATGCTTTAACCTGCGCATCCGGTACAGACGCATTACATCTTGCTTTGCTCGCTGCTGGTATTAAAGAAGGTGATGAAGTCATTACTACGTCATTTACTTTTATTGCAACCGCTGAAGCCATTTGTTATGTCGGTGCAACACCTGTTTATGTTGATATTAAAGCAGATACATTAAACATTGATGCAGATTTAATTGAAGCGGCCATTACTGAAAAAACTACCGCGATTGTTCCAGTGCATATTTTTGGCCAACCTGCTGACATGAAAAAAATCATGGCTATTGCTAAAAAACATAACCTGCTTGTTATTGAAGATTGCGCACAATCTTATGGTGCAAAAATTGGCAATGAAATTACAGGCGGCATTGGTTTAGCCGGTTGCCATAGTTTTTTCCCAAGTAAAAATTTGGGCTGTTATGGTGATGGAGGAATGGTAACAACTAACGATGATGCCATTGCTGATCAAGTTCGTATTTATCGTAACCATGGTAGCAGTGAACGTTATCACCATGATGTCATTGGTTACAATAGTCGTTTAGATGAACTACAAGCGGTTATCTTACGTGTCAAACTTCAATACATTGATGAATATAATAAAGAACGTCGTCGCGTAGCGCATAGCTATAGCGAACAATTAAAAGATGTCGTTACCGTTCCTTTTGAAGATGGGATTGGTACCCATGTTTATCACCAATATACTGTTCTTACTGATAAGCGTGATAAAATTATGCCCGCCTTATCAGCAAAAGAAATTGGTAATGCGATTTACTATCCTATTCCATTGCATCAACAAAAAGCTTTTGAAAAAACATGTGCGGATGTTTCATTACCCGTTACTGAAGACACAATTAAATATTGCATGTCTTTGCCTGTTTTTCCAGAGATGACTGGAGAACAAATCAAACTGGTTTGTGACACTATCAAGTCTGCGGTTTAATTCAGGCTCTGCTTTTTGCGAGATAAAAAGTGATCGAAACAATCTCCAAAAATAAACGTGTCATGATTATTGCCGGCGAAGCATCCGGCGATTCACATGCTGCTAAACTGGTTCGTGAAGTTAAAGCAAAAAACACTGACATTACATTCTATGGTATTGGCGGTAAAAATATGCGGGAGGCTGGCGTTGAAACGCTGGTTGATTCAGCCGAGCTTGCCGTGGTTGGACTGTTCGAAGTATTAGCACACTGGAACACCATTAGCGGTGCATTAAAAAAAATGCAACACTTGTTGCGCACTGAGCCACCCGATCTTTTAGTCTTGACTGATTACCCAGAGTTCAATTTACGTTTGGCCAAAACAGCAAAAGAATGTGACATTAAAGTGCTTTATTACATTAGCCCGCAAGTCTGGGCCTGGCGACAAAAACGTGTCTACAAAATACGCAAACTTGTAGACATGATGGCCGTGATTTTCCCCTTCGAAGAAATATTCTATAAAAAATACGATGTGCCGGTACGTTTTGTTGGTCACCCACTGATTGATGAAATTCATGTGTCCGCCGATCAAAAAAAATTACGCAATGAATTTATGCTCGATAATGAAAAGCCTGTTATCGGTTTATTCCCAGGCAGTCGTCACAGTGAAATAAAACGTTTGTTACCCATTATTGTTGATTGCGCCAAACAGATCATTAATGAAAAACCTGATGCACAATTTGTCATACCCGTTGCATCAACGTTAAAAGAAGAAGATATATTACCCTACTTTAAAGATGTCGAGCTTGATATGCGAATCATCAGTCACCGCAGCCATGATGTCATGTCTGTCTGCGATGCGGTTATCACGGTATCCGGTACAGTAACACTTGAACTAGCCTTACTAAAAATACCCATGGTGGTTATTAATAAGATCAGCAAACTCAGCTATTTTATTGTAATGCGAACGTTAAAACTGGCTCACATTGCTTTATGTAATATCGTTGCCAACAAACGTATTGTACCCGAGCTTATTCAAAATGACGCAACCGTCGATAAAATCAGCAACGCACTACTCAACCTGTTAAATAATACTGAAGAACGTAACAAAATAATAACTGAGTTTGATACGATAGAAGAAAAGCTTGAAAACAAAGCTGTGAAAACAGAACTCAGCGATCTTTTAATTGATATGCTTGCAAATAAAGTCGTAAGTCATAAGTCGTAAGCCTTTTCATTCAACTTACGGATTGCGACTAAATTATCTTTCACCATGCATCAACGGGTTAAGATGAAAGCTCAATATTAAAACAGAACCCGCGATTAAAAAATGAATAACTTCCTGAGTTCCAAATGAAAACGAATTCATTGTTTCCAAATCTTCCGCTAAACTAAAAATCGGTAACATTACACTGAGTATTAGAAGTAATATATTAATAGAGCTCTCAGCCAAGCCGAACAACGAAGAAGACAGCGGTGATTTAAAAATAAACGAACCTAAAATAAAACATGCTGCAATATATAAATAATAAAAAGTGTCACCTTCACTTCCGGGTATTGTAATTCGAAAATTAACGCCGAACAGTAAATCCAGTGCAAAAAATAATGGTGTTATAAAATAATAAAGCCTTATTAACTCATTTTTTTTCATATTAGCAGGATTTAATTTTTGGATAAATCTGTCATTTTCTATCCAATAGCATCAAGGATGGTGTATCTAACGTAAGATACCACGTTCACTTTTCTGAAGAAAAGTGAGCATGTTTTGTACTTCGGGAAATTTTTCGGCCAGTGATTTTATTTTAGTTTTTGCCACTTCAACGGTATTGTGTGAACGATAAATAATTTTATAGGCTTCACGTAGTGCTTTGAGTGCTTCTTTGCTAAAACCTTTACGTTTTATACCTTCACTATTTAAACCGTAAGCATGTGCGGGACTACCATTAACCATAACATAAGGTGACACATCTTTGCTGATGGCGCTGCCCATTCCACAAAAAGCATGTTGACCTATTTTGCAAAACTGGTGTACTAAAGTAAAACCACCAAGAATAACAAAATCTTCTATGGTGACGTGTCCTGCTAAAGAAGCATTATTGGCAAAGATGGTGTTGTTGCCGATCTGGCAATCATGTGCGATATGGATATAGGCCATTAACCAGTTGTCATTACCGATCCGTGTTGTAGCGCCGCCGTCATCTGTGCCTCGATTGATAGTCGCAAATTCACGGATGGTATTTCGATCACCTATCTCAAGGTAAGACACTTCACCATGAAACTTTTTATCTTGAGGGATTTCACCGATAGAGGAGAATTGAAACAGTTTATTTTCAGCACCAATTTTAGTTGGCCCCTGAATCACGACGTGCGGACCAATCCAGGTTTTTTCACCAATCTCAACATCTGCACCAATGATAGAATACGCACCAACTTCAACCGAATCAGCCAGTTTTGCGGAAGGGTCGATAACTGCTGTTGAATGGATCACAATTTATAAATCAACTATGACTTAAACCGCTTCACGTTCAGCGCACATGATATCTGCACTGCAAACAACTTTGCCATCAACTGTCGCTGTACCAACAAATTTCCAGATATTGCGTTTCTCTTTAATAAATTCAACATGCAAATCCAGTCTGTCGCCAGGTTCAACGGGCTGTTTAAAGCGTGCTTTATCAATGCCCACAAAATAATACAAGGAGCCATCATCAGGCGTCTTGCCAAGTGTGCGAAACGCAAGGATACCGGTTGCCTGAGCTAATGCTTCAAGAATTAATACACCCGGCATAACAGGACGTTGTGGAAAATGTCCGGTAAAATACGGTTCATTAAATGATACATTTTTATAACCCGTCAGTGATTCGCCAGGTTTACACTCTGTCACCCGGTCTATTAACAAAAACGGGTAACGATGGGGTAAATGTTTAAGGATTTGATGAATATCAAGTTCTTCCAACGCTTGTTTCCTCTTATTATTTTATTCGCCAGACTTTTTTTTGCTGGTGAGTTGTTGTTTTTCTAATGTCTTCAAACGTTTAGCCAGTTCATCTAAATGCTTGAATCTAACTGTATTTTTTCGCCAATGCTGATTAAGATCAAGTGGTATACCACCAGAGTACACACCGGCATTCCTGATTGAACTGCTTACCATCGACATCGCAGTGACGGTAACATTGTCCGCTATCTCTAAATGCCCGGCGATTCCGACCATGCCCGCTATTCTACAGTGTTTTCCTATTTTTGCACTGCCTGCAATCGCAGTACTTGAGGCAATTGCGGTGTGCGCACCAATTTTCACATTATGTGCAACCTGAATTTGATTATCCAGCTTAACATTATCCTCAATGACCGTATCTTCTATCGCGCCACGGTCAACGGTCGTATTAGCACCAATTTCAACATCATCTCCAATCACAACTCGTCCAAGCTGGGGAACTTTGATCCAGGTTTCATTATCCAAAGCCTGGCCAAAACCATCACCACCAATAACAACGCCTGGATGGATTAAAGTTCGTTCTCCTAATTCGCAATCATGCATTATCGTCACGTTAGCGGTTAATACAGAATGAGCATCAATTTTGACATTTTTTTGCAACACACAGCCCGGCCCAATACGAACATAATCTGCAAGAGTCACTCCCGATTCAATAACAACACCTGCTGCAATACTGGCTGTTTTACTAATACTTACATCCGTCGCGACGTGTGCAGCAATATCAATTCCTACGGCATATTTTTCAGCCGGCGAAAGTAAAGTGGCAATTTGTGCATAGTCGGCATAAGGATTTTTGGAAATAATCGCGTTTACTGAGCAATGATCCGCATCGGCTGCTGACATAATCACAGCACCAGCATTTGTTTCTGAAAGTAGTTTACGATAAGCAGGATTAGTTAAAAAACTAATTTGAGTATTATTAGCATGTTGTAAAGTGCCTACACTCTCTATTTCACAAGAGCTGTCTCCCTTTACCTTAGCTGAAACATGTTTCGCTAATTCTCCCAGTGTATATTTCACTGGCCCACCTTATGTTTTGAGATCGTTATCTAGATAGTAATATGATTAAAGAGCGTAATTATTTTTTTTCTGAATTCTTTTTATACAATTCCCGTAAACGTTCCAGTACGTTTGCAGTAATATCAACTTGTTGACTTGCATAAATAACACTCTCATTTAAAATAATGTCATATTTTTTTTCTTTTGCCAGTGAAAGAATTGTTTGGAAAACCAGTTTTTGTAATTTTCCAATTTCTTCATTGCGACGAAAATTAAAATCTTCAGTAAATTCTTCACGAACTCTTTTAACATCACGCTTTTTTGAAACAATTTCACGTTCCTGTTTTTTACGTGCCGCTTCACTCATAATAGCAGCATCTTTAGAAAGCTTATCTTCAAGAACTTTAATTGATTTTTGTAAGTTAACAATTTTCAAATCACGCGGTGCAAATTCACTTTCCAGTTTTTTACGTGCAGCTTCGGCTTGAGGCGCTTCTTTTAGTAATTTTGCGGTATTCACAATACCAATTTGAGTATCCGCAGCATCAGCAAAAGGTACAGCTGTAACCATACCAATGAAGATAAAACAGAAGCTATAAATTTGTTTTCTTAATTGCAACATAAAATCCTTATCTTAAAAAGGAGAACCTAAACTAAACTGAAATGAACGAGTTGAATCACCATCTTGTTCATTTATTGCTTGCGAAAAATTAAACCGCATTGCGCCAATAGGGGTAATCCAGATAAAGGCCAGTCCCCCGGTGTAACGGAATTCTTTACTATCAATGGAGTCAACATCCTCAAAAACACTACCTGCATCTAAAAACAAACTCACCCGTGTCGAATCACTTGTCTCTGCAAATGGGTTGGGTAGAATTAAATCCATATTAGCAACCATTTTAACTGTACCACCAATGGGATCATTCGTCTTAATATCCTTAGGGCCAACACTATTTGCATCATAACCCCGTATCGAACTGCTGCCACCTGCAAAATAATTTTTATAAGGAGGATAATCAGTAGAATTCCCAAAAGCAGCACCGTATCCTAAAATCATATTTGCCGCGAAGGTCACTTCTTTACCCAGCGGGAAATAGCTTAAATGGCGAAAATCGACTTTATAGTACTCTAAATCACCGCCTGGTACAGCAATTTCGGCTCCGAGGCGAGTTAAACTGCCCTTATTAGCAAATACTCGACGATTTCGAGAGTCATAGTTCCAGCTTCCAAAGAGCTGGTAGGTTGCATTCTCTTTACCATTATCCGCAATAAAATCAAGTATATTCTGAGAGGTTAAAGTATCATCCGTCGGAGTTAAAATTAAAGTACTGTCATATTTAACCCCCCAACGATAACTCGTAAACTCAGAAAGAGGGATACCATAAGAAAGTGACGCACCATATGAATCTGTACTATAGTTGGAAAGTTCGGCTTCTTCTGCATCAACACTGCGGTAAGAAAGGCTTATCGTCCGACTTACACCCTCTTCTGTATAATAAGGATTAGTAAAATTAAAGCTAAACTGTTTGGTGACATCACTATTGTCAATTTTAATGCCGACATTCTGGCCTGTGCCTACAAAATTATTTTGGGTAACCCCGAGATTAAGAATCAACCCTTGTGTATCAGAAAAGCCTAATCCGGCTTGCAAACTCCCTGTTGGTTTTTCAACAACATGGTAATTCAGATTAACCTGATCGGACGTACCCGGAATGCGTACAGTTTTAACATTAACATCAGAGAAAAAATCCAATCTATCCAGACGTGTTTTTGAACGTGCCACATGTTTTGTTGAAAGCCAGTCACCTTCTAACTGACGTAATTCACGACGAATAACTTCATCCTGAGTTTTAGTATTACCTGTAATATTAACTCGACGAACATAAATACGTCGTCCGGGATCAACAAAAAAAGTCAGGGCAAGTGTACGCGAATCCTTATCAATATCGGGAACCATATTCACATTAGCAAAAGCATAACCATTTTCAGCTAGCCGGTCACTTAGGCGTTTTGTACTATCAATCACTTTACGGCGTGAAAAAATATCACCAGATCTAATATCAACCAATTCCGCTAACTCTTTACGTGGAAGAATCAAATCGCCTGTAATTTTTACATCACGAACAGTAAAACGTTCACCTTCTTTTATATTTACACTAACATATACACTTTCTTTCTCTGGCCCCAGTGAAACCTGAGTCGACTCAATATTAAAATTTAAAAAACCACTATCCAGATAAAACGATGTCAGCTTTTCCAAATCAGCTGCGAGTTGTTGCTTTTGATAGCTGTTTCTGGAACCAAAGAGAGACGATTCAGCGAGTGAAAATTTCTGAAGAAGCTTTTCATCAGAAAACTTTTTATTACCTATAATATTAATTGCATAAATTTCAGCTGATTCTCCCTCAGAAAGTTTAATCGTAATATCAACGCGATTTCTTTCCAGCTGGGTTTCTTGCACATCAATTTTTACATTATATTTTCCAAGACTATAATATTGCCGTTGTAATTCCTTTTTCATACCGTCAAGTATTCCACGATTAAATACACGACCTTTAACTAAACCAATTTGTTTTAAAGCATCATCAAGTTGATCTTTTGGTATAGCATCATAACCTTCAATATTAATTTCATTAATTGCAGGTCGTTCTGCCACAAAAACAACCAGTACGTCACCTTCTCGTTCAATTTGAATATCTTTAAAAAAGCCTGTTTTAAATAATATCTGAATAGTATTCCTTACATCAGTCTTATCAATTTTATCTCCCGGCTTAATCGATAAGTAATTAAAAACGGTTCCAATTGATATGCGCTGTAAACCTTCAAGTTTAATATCTTTTACTTCAAAAGACTCAAATGCAAAAGCAGTTGGCATTAACCCAACAAAAACTAAAATAATAAAAAAATTTCTCATAAAACCCAATGCAACTTTATTTTATTTATCCAACAACGCGAAGGATGTCATTATACAATGCAACAGCCATCAACGAAAATAAAAGAATCATACCGATTCGACTGGCAAATTCCTGCGTTTCTTCTGAAACCGGTTTTCTACGAACAACCTCAATCATGTAATACGTTAAATGGCCACCATCTAATATCGGTATAGGTAAAAGATTGAGAACACCTAGACTAACACTCAAAAAAGCTAAAAAATCAAGGAACCTTGAAAATCCTGCGCTTGCAGAATAGCCAGCATATTTTGCAATACCAATAGGGCTTGATAAATTTGTAATAGATATTTCACCCGTTAATAACTTACCTATGAATTTCAAAGTTAAAATAGTTTTATCCCATGTTCTTGAAATTGCATTTGGTATTGATTCTATTGGGCCGTATCCATGTGTAACACGCATTTCCTTTGGATAAGATGAACCTGTTTTATTCGCAAGGCCTAATCGACCTATTGCTTCACCATTACGAACAATTTTTTCAGGAATAACCTGTATTGTTTTTTGTTGCCCGTTTCGCAAGATAACAACCTGTATTATTTCAGCTGGCCTGGCTGAAACCAGTTTAATTACATCATTCCAGTCAGGCGTTGCAATTTTATTTATTGAAATAATTTTATCGTCAGTTTTAAATCCTGCATTTGCAGCTGGAGTATTTTCACCTACCATTCCCACAACAGGTTCAATTGCTGGACGCCAGGGCTCAAAACCCAGCTGTGTAAATATTTTCTCTATTTTTATTTCACCTGTTGTAGCAGAGAAATCAAGTGTTCGTGTAATAGTATTACCTTGTTTATTTTTTAATTCGAGTACGACCTGAGAACGATCAATCTGTGAAGTAACTATGCTCTCAATAGCATCATCCCAAAGAGGTGTTTTATTATTGTTAATAGCAACAATTTCATACCCGGAAACCAAACCCGCTTTATCGGCCAAACTATTATTTTCAACATTGCCTATAATTGGCTTTACTCCAGTAATACCAACAATAAACATTAACCAGTAAGCAAAAACTGCAAACAAAAAATTAAACGCAGGTCCAGCAAATACAATCGCGATGCGAGTCCAAACAGACTGCCCGGTAAACTCTCGATGCTTTTCACTCGCATCAATACCGCCTTCACGTTTGTCCAGCATTTTGACATAACCACCTAAAGGAATGGATGCAATAACAAATTCAGTTTGATCTTTACCAAATCGTTTCATCCAGAGTGGCTTACCAAAACCAATAGAAAAACGCAGTATTTTCACCCCAAGTTTTTTAGCAACAATGTAATGGCCAAATTCATGTATCCCGACAAGAATACTGATCGCTACAATAAAAGAAATAATAGTAAATAAAATAGACATCATCAGGCCTGTTTGACTCTTAAATGAGTTAATTGTTCCGCTTCTTTGCGTGCCGCCAGATCATCTTCTAATATTTCAGTTAATGAATTTGCCGGTCTGGAATTTATATTTTTTAGTGTTTGTTCAACAATATATGGAATATCAATAAAACTAAGTTCATTATTTAAAAATGAAGCCACCGCAACTTCATTCGCTGCATTTAAAATAGCCGGAGCCGTTCCACCTTTACGAATCGATTCTTCCGCCAATCGTAAACAGGGAAAACGTTCATAATCAGGTTGTTCAAATTCGAGTTTTGCGATTGAAAATAAATCCAGTTTTTCTACACCTGACTCAATGCGATCAGGCCATGCTAAAGCATGAGCTATCGGTGTACGCATATCAGGTTGACCGAGTTGCGCCAAAACAGAGCCATCTGAATACTGCACCATGGAATGAATAACACTTTGCGGGTGTACCACAACCTGAATATTATCGGGATTAGTATTAAACAACCAGCAAGCCTCAATAATCTCCAATCCTTTGTTCATCATGGTGGCAGAGTCGACAGATATTTTACGTCCCATACTCCAGTTTGGATGCGCGCAAGCTTCATCCGGAGTGATATTTGTTAATTCACTTAATGCTTTAGTGCGAAAGGGGCCACCTGATCCTGTTAACAATATTTTTGTTATTCCTGATTCAGCTAAACCTTTTTCATAATTTTCGGGTAAACATTGGAAAATAGCATTATGTTCACTGTCAATCGGCAGTAATACAGCATTATTCTTTTTCACTTCATCCATGAATATCTGCCCGCTCATCACCAACGCTTCTTTATTCGCCAGTAAAATACGCTTACCTGAACGTGCAGCGGCTAAAGTAGGTTTAAGACCGGCAGCACCAACAATCGCAGCCATTACAATATCAACTTGCGGCAAGCTGGCAATCGTTTCCAAACCATCTATTCCAGATAAAACCTGAGTAGAAATATTTTTATTTTTTAGTTTAGATTCAAGTTCTTCTGCGGCCTTTTTATTGGCCATTACTGCATATTCAGGTTGGTACTTTTCACACTGCTCAAGTAAACGATCAACCTGACCATTTGCAGACAAGGCAACTATTTTATATTTTTCAGGATGTCTTGCCACAACATCTAAGGTGTTTACACCAATAGACCCCGTCGCACCAAGGATACATATCCCCTTCACCCTATTTTCTCCATTAGCCATAAACCTGCAAAAAATACCGGCAGACCTGACATCAGGCTATCAATGCGATCAAGCATACCTCCGTGCCCGGGTAATAATTTTCCGCTATCTTTTATATTTGCCATGCGTTTAAACATACTTTCAGACAAGTCACCCACAATAGAATAAATCACCGTCACAAATGTAATTAAAACAAAAACTGGAGATTGAGATGAAGGAATATTTAACAGGTTGACTGCAACCAGGGCTACAACAAGTGTAACAATAAGCGCGCCGGCTACACCTTCCCATGTTTTTCCCGGGCTGACATTCGGAATAAGTTTATGTTTCCCTAAAGCTCGGCCAGCAAAATAAGCACCACTATCCGCAAACCAAATCATTAAAACTAAATATAAAACAAATGCTGAACCATATTCAGGGTTGTTACGAATTGATACCAGTGAAACTAACGTAGCTAACAGTAAAACAATACCAACAAGTGTTTTTATAATACGATTATGAATAAAATTATTTTTTTGAAATGGAAACGATAACAGTAACGGTACACAAATAATCCACCACAGAAGTGAAGCTATAATAATGACTGTATTAAGTTCAGTGTTTGCTAAAAATAAAACCGCTACAAACAAAAAAACATTAACAATAAAAAACAATTTTCGTTGTAATGGTTTTACCCAACCAGCAAAAGCACTCCATTCCCACGCACCAAAACTTACCAAAATTAATGAAAAAAGAGCAAAAAAGTTTTCAGGCATAGCATATATAGCCCAAAGTATAAGTGGCCCCAGTAAAAACGCTGTCAATAATCTATATTTAAGCATTTTTCATTTTCTCAATCTGTTCGCCGGTATGTCCAAATCGACGTTGTCGTCCGGAAAAAGAAGTGAGCGCAGCTTCAAAAGCCTGTCGATCAAAGTCAGGCCAAAGGGTATCAGTGAAATATAATTCACTGTAAGCAAGCTGCCAAATTAAAAAATTACTAATGCGTTGCTCACCACCTGTGCGGATAAACAAATCCGGCTCAGGTAAATCATTCATCGACAAATTTTGACTAATTAAATCGGCTGTAATATCTTCAGCTTCAAGATCACCGGACTTAACTTGTTTTGCCAGTGATTTAACTGCTTCAGTAATATCCCATTGCCCGCCATAGTTTGCCGCAATATTTAAAACAAGTTTTGTATTATTTTTAGTGAGTTCTTCAGACTTTTTTATTTGCGTTTGGATTTTTTCATTAAAAGCAGAAACGTCACCTATAATTCTTAACTGCACACCGTTTTTATGAAGTTTTTTAACTTCACGTTGCAGCGCTGCTAAAAAAAGTGCCATCAACAGACTTACTTCTTGTTTAGGACGCCGCCAATTTTCACTTGAGAATGCAAATAAGGTAAGAACTTTGACGCCTTTCTCAGCGCAAGCCTGTATAACTCCACGAACAGTTTCAACCCCGGCTTTATGACCAGTTATACGCGGTGAACCACGGTTTTCAGCCCAGCGACCATTACCATCCATAATAATAGCGACATGCTCCGGTATCTTTGTTGCCGCAGGGATAGTGCTATCAGGAAGCGCATTGTTTTGTTCAGTATTTAGTGTCATGTATGTCAATCAGCAAGCGTAATTCAAAAGTGTATTAAAAGCAGAAGTCTGATTAAATTTCCATTAAGTCTTTTTCTTTAACAGTCAGAGCTTCATCAACTTGCTTCACATATTTATCTGTTATTTTTTGCACTTCATCATGAGCCTGATGATCTTCGTCTTCCGTAATTTCTTTATCTTTTAATAATGATTTAATATCACTTAAAACGTCACGCCGAATATTACGAATCGCAACCTTGGCACCCTCGCCTTCAGCACGAACAATTTTAATCATATCTTTACGACGTTCTTCCGTTAAAGGTGGAAGTGGAATACGAATTAACTCGCCGGTGGTGGCAGGATTCAAGCCCATATTAGAATTCATAATGGCTTTTTCAATCGCCTGTACCATTGGTTTTTCCCATGGAGAAACACTTAAGGTACGTGAATCCAGTACAGAAACATTAGCAACCTGACTTAAAGGAACTTCTGAGCCATAATATTCAACAGTAATATGGTCGAGCAAGCTGGTATGTGCACGCCCAGTACGCAATTTTGTTAAATCATTTTGCAACGATACTACACTTTTGCCCATACGGGTTTCAGCATCTTCTTTTAATTCATTTATCATTTTATGCTTCCATCCTATGTTGCAGTTTTATTCTATAAATATATTTAACTAATTTTATTTTCTATACTTTATTTTCTACAATGGTACCGATATTTTCACCCTGAACAACACGCATCAAGGCTCCGTCAGTACTCATATTATATACAATAACAGGAATGTTATTATCACGACATAAAACGACGGCCGTAGTGTCCATTACGCCCAGTTTATTTTCGATAACCTGATCATATTCCAGAAAATCATATTTTTTTGCGTCAGGATCTTTTTTCGGATCAGCCGAATAAACTCCATCAACATTAGTGCCTTTTATAACAACGTCACAGTTAACCTCGATACCACGCAAACTTGCCGCAGTATCCGTGGTAAAAAACGGGTTACCGGTACCTGCTGCAAAAATAACAACACGACCTTTTTCCAAATGACGCACTGCACGTCGACGAATATAATCTTCACAAACATTATGAATAGGTAAAGCCGACATGACACGAACTTTTAAATCATGTCGTTCAAGACCATCTTGTAGTGCCAGAGCATTTATTACAGTTGCCAGCATGCCCATGTGATCAGCAGATACCCGCTCCATGCCACTCGCAGACAAACTCACTCCACGAAATATGTTTCCACCACCTATAACCATGGCAACCTGAATGCCGTTATCAATTAGCTCTTTAACTTCTACCGCGACACGATCAATGACCGCAGGATCAATACCAAAATCCTTATCACCCATTAAGGCTTCACCGCTCAGTTTAAGTAAAATACGTTGGTAACGAAATTTGCTGGCCATATTTTTATCCAAATTGTTATGTTACTAAAAATATCATGTCGTTATTATAATAAGCCTGACTAAAAAATGGCCTCAATTGAGGCCATTTTGTTTTTTCTAACCTTTAATTTGCGCCATTACTTCATCCGCAAAGTTTTCGTCTTTTTTCTCAATACCTTCACCTACTTCAAAACGAATAAAACGTTTAACCGAAGCATTGTTTTCTTTGAGCAACTGTTCAATTGTTTGATCCGGATCTTTAACAAAAGGTTGTCCTAACAATGTCACTTCTTTGAGGAATTTTTTAATACGACCTTCAACCATTTTTTCAATAATGTTTTCAGGTTTGCCGCTTTCAGCTGCTTGTGCCGAGAAAATTTCACGTTCTTTATCAAGTATAGCCGCATCAACATCTGCTTCTGAAACACAAACAGGTTTACTTGCCGCAATATGCATTGCAATGTCTTTACCTAAAGCAGCATCTCCACCTTCAAGCTCAACCATAACAGCAATGCGTTCACCGTGTTGATAACAACCAATTGCATCAGCATTATCAATAATTTCAAAACGACGTACGCTCATGTTTTCACCAATTTTAGCAATCAGTTCTTTACGTGTATCTTCAACAGAAGCTCCGCTTGCTAATGGCAATGTTAATAACATTTCAATATCAGCAGGTTTATTTTTTAAAACACAGTCTGCAATATCATCAACAAATGCGATAAAGTCATCGCCTTTAGTCACAAAATCAGTTTCACTATTTACTTCAAGAATAATAGCTGTTTTATTGTCATCACTTGCTTTAATAACAGCCAGACCTTCAGCCGCTACTCGACCTGCTTTTTTATCTGCTTTAGCCATACCCGCTTTGCGCATTGTTTCAATTGCGACTTCAATATCACCATCGGTTTCAGTGAGGAATTTTTTGCATTCCATCATACCGGCGCCAGTACGTTCGCGTAGTTCTTTAACTAATGCTGCAGTAATTGCCATGTTGTTATCCTCTTACAATCTTTTACTTAAATATAAACAATCAAACCAAATAAAATTAATTTGATTCTAGGAATATCTGAAAAAGGGGGGCCCGGTTTATATACGGCGCCCCCCTTCTCATTTCAAACAATGCAACTATTATTCCGCTGAATCGTCTGCTTTTTTAACCGCCTTCTTTTTAGCTGTTTTCTTTTTAGCCGCTTTTTTCTTGGCAACTTTTTTAACTGCTTCCTTGTCATCTGCCACTTCAGCTTTTGCTTCAGCTTTCACTTCAGTTTTATCTGCAGCATCATCGGCTTTCTTAACAACTTTCTTTTTCGCAGCTGTTTTCTTTTTAGCTGCTTTTTTCTTGGCAACTTTTACTGTACCTGCTTCATCTGTTTCAACAAAATCATCCTTGTTGCCAGCAGCTGGTTTAGGCACAGACTCACGGCCAGTGATAACAGCATCAGAGATACCTTTAGCGTAAAGGTTTACCGCACGAATCGCATCATCATTACCAGGAATAACATAATCAATGTTATCCGGGCTGTTATTTGTATCAACAACACCAATAACCGGAATGCCTAATTTAACCGCTTCTTTTACTGCGATATCTTCATGACCTACATCAATAACAAATAAAGCATCAGGAATGCCTCTCATATTTTTGATACCGCCAAAACTACGATCCAGTTTTTCCATTTCACGGGTCATAGTCAGAATTTCTTTTTTGTTACGGCCTTCGATGCCTTTTTCCATCATTGCTTCAAGTTCTTTCAGGCGACGAATAGATTGTTTAACCGTTTTAAAGTTGGTCAACATTCCGCCTAACCAGCGATGGTTTACGAAAGGCATTTCACAACGTTCGGCTTCTTCACGAATGATTTTACCTGCCGCACGTTTAGTACCAACAAATAAAATAGTGCCACGTTTTGCGGCAATTGAACCAATAAAATTAACCGC
>JAUWUS010000074.1 GCA_030617815.1 Gammaproteobacteria bacterium | reverse complement strand
TTGGAAAGTGAAACAACCACAAGAATATTTAGATAAAGCAATAAGTGAAAAAAGAATATCAGGACAAAAAATATTAACGCGTGATGATGCAAGTTTTGAGTTTATGATGAACGCCTTACGCCTTAACAATGGTTTTGAAACTGAAATATTTCAACAACATACAGGTTTACCCATCTCTGTGGTTGAAAAATCTTTATCACAAGCAGAAGAAAAAGGCTGGATAACGTGGGAGTTAAAACGTATAAAACCGACCGACAAAGGAAGACAGTTTTTAAATAACTTGCTTGAACTTTTTATGTGATTAAAACAAGTCGTTAGTCTGAAGTCGAAGGTCAAGGTCAATGTCAAGGTCAAGGTCAAAATATAACACCGTTCGTGCTGAGCCTGTCGAAGCATGAACATACCACCTTCCCTTCATCCTTCGACAGGCTCAGGACGAACGGCCTCTTGATTACGACTTACGACTGCATTTTAAATCTTCGACCTGCTTTTTGCACTAAATAATTTTTTAAAAAGTATACGAATTCTATCGGGGAAATCCCTGATCCTCGGTGCGTAGCAAGTGTTAATCCAAACCCACCTCGGAAATTTTATCCAAAAATAAATATTTCCCAAGTAACGAATAAGTTTTTCATTTGCAGATTCCTTTAAGCCATCTATTCGACTAAAAGAACCACCTTTATTAATAATGCGTTGAAAATGAAAACCCTTTTTCTTCACATAAGGAATTACCGCTGGCCACGGAACTTCCATTAAATGATGAGCTAAAGACAGATAGGTTAAAAACTCGCTTTTCAAATTATTATCTAATGCAGTTTGATACCATTTCTTCCAATCAATTTCATTTTGATAACGTATTGCGAGTGCTGCAAATTCTGCGATCTGTCGTAATGGTATCGTTCCATCTATAAACTCACGGTGAGGTAATAATGCATGAACAGTATTTAATAAAAGACGGTTATCTATATTCAGAATAGCTATTTTCTGTTGGTTATAAATGACGTTTTGTTTATCATTCCATATACTTTCATTTGTAAAAACTCTTCCAGCTTGAGCATAAGCAGGATTAAAATGGATTTCTATCATTAATGGTGAATCTGGTTTAATCCGTGGATTAATATGATGATGACGCTCATTAGTAGGATGATTATCTAACACCCTACCTTCATCTGGTATTTCCACGTATTGCAGCTTTTCAAGAATTAATTCACTTGTTTTTACTTTATTTTTTTGCACCAGGATATCCATATCCCCCATAAACCTTGCTCCTGGAGAATCATAAAGATTATCCACAAAAGTTGCAGAGCCTTTTAAAAGGATAGTTTCAACCTCATTTTCGTCGAATGCTGTCAACAACTCATCCAATCCTAATTTCAGTTCAGCATTTCGATCGGCATTCGCATCATAAAGCGCTTGCAAATATTGTTGGAAATCTTCTGGTAGGTATTGCAGTAAATTATCTTGCTGAAGACGTGAATACCATAATGGAGTACACATTTGAATATTGGCTTGTAAAAGTAATGATCCCAACTCTATTCGTTCATTAATAATGGCGTTTTTCAGAGTATTGAATGTCTCCTCACTTTTAGCAGGCGCCAGGAATAAGGCCAACAGGGTATAAGTGTTGTGAAGTGGAAGCTGTTTCATAAATTATATAGATTCTATGGCCGTTATTGCTTCTTGCAGATCTGAAAATGTCAGTTCATAACAGGGTGTCTGTTCGACTAAACGTACCATAGCTTTTGCATCGTCTAAAGTCATCTCTCTTTCTGATGAGCCTGTTATCGTCAATCTCTCAAGTGCGATTGATTTATCCAGAGGTACAAGTTCCGTTGTTACTTTCTCATTGTAAAAAGGAAATATTAAGGACGTCACCTGAGCACTTGTCGTTTTTTCACCTAATTGCTCTTTTGGCAAAATAATCCAGCGGATCTGATTCTCATACAGATCCTGAAAAATAGGCATTTCAGGTATGTTTGGATAAAAGGGCAACAAAGGTGTAAACGAACCACGACGAATTCGCATTGGTATCGGTAAGGGTGTAAGAGAAAGGTCTTCAAGATCAAATACAGCCAGTTCATCAGTAAAACAACGCCAGCCACAAGCACTTAATGCAACGGCAAGTGTTGATTTTCCACTACCCGAATTGGCAGGTAAAACAATCGTCTTGCCACCCTTTTGCAAGGCCGCGGCGTGAAACATTATTTTTCCCTTTGTCGATAGATACTTCGTACAATGAAAAAAAAAGATAAAATGAATTATAGAATCAATCTGGCTAACAGAAATATTTTTATGAACGCATTGCTCGTTAAGATAAATATCAAAACGATCATTTTTTAATTCAGAAGAAACAATAAAAATTTTCTGCTTTATATTTTCATAGTCATCAATAATGAAGTAATGATAGAGGCGCTTGAATTTACTAAGCAAAATTTTGTCTGGAAAATAAATTTGGCAACTAAAACCATTAACCTCGATCAGGCAAATATACTCGGCCTCAGAATATTTTTGATGGTTGAGTGGTTCCCCGTTTGATAGCAGGAAATCTATTTCTTTCGTAGTATCAGGTTGAGTTGGATGCAACCCTTCAAGTAATCCTTCATGCTTAAAGTGATCGAGAATTTGCGTTAAATCATGTTCAATAACTTTAGGGTTTATGGAAAATTTTTCAGCGAGTTCAGTTACGAGGGTAGCTTTTGAAACATTTTCATCCAGATGAAGCCAGATATAAGTGGCTAAATGATTAAGAGCCCAAAGACGCTGTATGCCAGGATAGAATAATGTACCTCCATCACCAAATGGGATAAAGGAAATTTCTGCTGCGGGTCTAGGGAGTGCTTTACTCAGCAAAAGGAAATTTCTGCTGCGGGTCTAGGGACAATTTTGAGGAGGCTGCGGACCACTACAACCTTGAGTACTAATAGCAGCAGCATCATCTACAACCATAGAAAGCATTAACGGCGTCATATATACCGCGTACTTACTCTTGCCCAAAAAAGCCCGACGATCTTTCTTAAACTGTTCTTCGTTTGTTAGCTCTTTCTTATCTTCACTAGCCATTTTGCTCTATCTCAACCATTAACGTATTCTAATATTATAGTAGTCTAAGAATGCCTTACCTGCAATTAATGTGCAATTAATGTGCAATTAATGCGCCAAAGACAAAAATTGCGATCTGATTCTCAAATACACACATTAATAGTAGACTAATGGCTCATTCTATGCAATATAGCTTATCTGAATATAGAGACCGTTTATCCTTCGACAAACTCTCGGCAACTGCTCCTGCGTCCATGCAGTCGAGGACGAACGGACAAAGAGCAATTGCCAAGAAAACTACAAATGTCTCCGTTCGTGGTGAGCTTGTCGAACCATGAACATGCCATCTCCGTCCATCCTTCGACAAGCTCAGGGCGAACGGAGTTGTGAGTTACTTGATCCAAACCTCGCTATCCAGGCAAAAGCCAAAATCACCATAAACATCGCGGCATTCGCCGGTATTTGTAAATTAAAATCAACAAAACTGTGAATACTCAACGCCAGTATTGCCATTGTTGCGGTAAAAGCCAAGCCGATCATTAATGGTTCTCGGCGTAGCGACAGTGCTTTTATTGCGGTAAATAACGATAATAAAACAATACTTATTAGTAACGTAATGCCAACAACACCAGTTTCAGAAGCAAATTCCAAAAGATCATTATGTGTATGATCATAATATTGTTTTATTTCATAACCGCGATATGCAGGAAAAATATATTGATAGGTTCCACCACCTGAACCAGTGATAAAATAATCCTTCCATTGCGCGAAGGTATAAATGGCAACTTCATCTCGCTGTTCGGTATCAATACTGGTTTTTTCCAGGCGATCAGCAACCTTATCCAAACCGAACCATGCGCTAACAATCAATACATCAATAACAATAATACTCACTACCAGGAACAACATGGTTTTACGCGCATGACGTGTTAACTTCAAAGCCAGTAATGCTGCTATTGTCAGGCTAACAAAAAATGCTGTATTACCCATACGTGAATGGGTTAAAACTAACGCAATCGTACATAAGGCAATATAAACCCGAAGCTGTGCTTTTTTACTCAATAAAAGCCTTACAATTTTGCGATACCAATGTCGTGCTGTACGTAACACTTCATCTTTTCCTAAACCGGCAATTAAAACACCAATACCAACCGCAATCCCCATATTTAAATAACCCGCTAAGTGATTACGGTTAATAAAAGTACCCGTGGCAACGCCACGATAAGTATATTTTTCAAAAAAGAATCCGTATTCGATACCGGATAAAGTCATTAAACTACCGTACATTGCCTGAAATAAAGCGCTGTAAATTATTGTCCAGGTAAGAAGTTTAATTCGTTCACGACTGTTAACCAGTAAAAGAGTGAAAATAAAAACCAGGTAATAAAAAACACTTTCAACAAAAAAAGATAACGATTCGTGATGATTTTCAGATAAAGATAACCATTGATTATCGGGAAAAATTAATCTGAATGACGTTAATCGATTCGGTGAGATTAAATCAACAAAAAAAGCAGGAAGCGGTATCAATTGAAAAGCAATAAAACATAAGTAAGCAATAAATAAAAAATGTATTACTTTAGCTTTTTTCCATACTTCCGGTATTTCCAATTTACCTTGCCAATAAACAAATAACAGCATTATTGATAAAATAAATAACCAGATTTCTGCAATCGATAAAAACCAAACCCGGTTACTACCTACCGGTAACGGCATCCATACCAGCAAAGCCAGAAACAAATAAAATGTTATTTTTTCTGTTTGAAAATTGTATTTATTTTTAAAGATCATAATATTTTATTCTTCATAAAAGTATATTGTTCCCTCCCCTTTAAGGGGAGGGCTAGGGTGGGGTAATTTAAATTTATCCCCTCCCCCTAACCCCCTCCCTTAGAGAGGGGGAATAAAACCTGAATTACCGATCCGCGGACGACGAACGGATTTTATGACTTGCAACCTGAGACTTATGACTGTTCTTCATGATTTACAACTTCTTCTATAACTTCTTTTAAATGTTCCTGCCACTCAAAATGAGTCACTATCTGTTGAACAGAACGAGGCACTCGCCCACTCTTATCCACTGTTTTTTTAATTAAATGTTTCACTTGTTGCCGAATGGTTAACGGCATGCCATCCCAGTTCGCTAGACTTATCCATAACACTTTATGGAAAACATCTGTTTCCCAAACACCGTACTTCATTGTATTTAATAACGCGGTTTTAACTTCATCACCAAATTCCATATTTAGTGTTTTGCTCATCGCAAGATTAATCCATGCACTTGACCATGTTGGCCTAAGTTCTAACGATTTTTTATAAAACCGTATGGCACTAGTTCGATATTTGATTGATTCAGCTTTCCATATCGGCCGCTGATAAGCATTCCAGTCATAAAGCCGTGCCAAATCAAAATAATATTCTGCATTACCTGGATTAGTCTCAACCGCTGCTTTCATTGTATTCAACGCAACACGCCATTGTTGTTCAGAAAATGGATGTTTATTATCAGCCCACAAGGTCATCAATTGCCTTGGTTGAATAACTGACACCCGTGTTTTACCCCAGGAAGCAGCTAAATAAATACAACTAAAAAGAAAAATAACAGAGAAGCCAAGAAATAAATTTTTACTCAGCGAGTGAGGTTTAAAAAAAAGAATAATTGAATTAAATGAAAAACTCACAATATGAAACCTATATTAGGGACGGTCTAATGTTCATGGTTCGACAAGCTCTCGGCAACTGCTCCTGCGTTGCCCTACCTTCTGCATCCGTGCAGTCGACCACGAACGGGGTTTCGACAGGGCTCTCCTGAACATATACTGGATACCCGCCTGCATAGAGCCTGTCCCCAGCGTAGGCGGGGAGGTATGACAAATTTATGGGACAGCATTGATATTAACGACTGAATTATTATTAATATTTTCCAGTAATTTTGCCGGAGCATCGTGTACCAGTGACCACGCTTTTTCTTCACCAATAATATTTTTTGCTTTCTCATAACCTGCTTTTAAATCCGGCGGACGATAAAAAGTATTATGCGTATCGGTGGCCATGAAGGTTACATATTCTTTTTCTAATAACTCAACCGCTGCACTTTGAGATTTAATACCAAACTTACCAAACAAACTCGCAGCCGTAATTTGTGCAAGACATCCCGCATCAAGAAATTGTTTTAACAAAGGTATATTTGACTGAAATTCCCGATTACGCTCAGGATGAACAATGACCGGCACAATGTCCCTTTGCTTTAACCACTTAATCAAATTAAGAGTGCCTGTAGGCACCTGACCATGCGGCATCTCAAGTAAAAAAGCTTTTTTCCCTCGCCATAAACCCAACCAGGGAAAGTCATCCCGTACAACCAGCTTCATTACTTCCGGGCCAACTCGCACCTCTGCCGACAATCTAAGCTCAATCGTATAACCTTTATCAGCAACAATTTCAGAGAAATCATTATATTTTTTTAAAATTATTTTCGGATCGTTAATATAATTGGTGTCCCGCATATGCGGAGTTAAGAACTGAACAGTCACGCCATCATTCTGTGCCAGCGTTAATAACTCTAATGCAGCACCCAATGTTTGCGCGCCATCATCAACCGATGGCAAAATATGACTGTGAATATCAATCATATTTGCATTAAACCTCAGGATGTTTCTTCGCCATAACCATATCCGTAGCTATAACCACCATAGTTTTCCATTTTCTCTAAATCTGCTTGCTGCAATACCACGCCTAGTGGTTGTACATGTGCAGTAGCCAGTCTTTTCACTGCATCCTGCGCCATCTTATGCGTGGTGGAATCCGCCTTTACTACAAGAATCACTTCATCCACCAGGTGTCCTAAAACAAGGGAATCACTCACTGGTAAAACCGGGGCAGAATCAATAATAATATGATCGAATTTTTCTCTAAGTTGTTGCAACAATTCAGCAAATTTCTTTGAAGATAAAAGCTCAAGAGGCTTCGGCGTAGCTAAACCACTGCTCATGTAAAAAAGATTATCCACCTGCTTATCGGCAACAATACAATCATCCATAGTAACTTCACCCGCAGCTAACTCGGCCAGCCCAGCAATTTTCTCAGGGCTTAAAATATTTTTACTAAATTCTTGTTTACGTAAATCACCATCAATCAATAATGTTTTACCAGTATGGCTAAAAGTTAAAGACAAGTTACTGCTTAAAGTTGTTTTACCTTCATGTGCAACCGAGGAAGTCACCATAATCATTTTTGCCGGCGTATCAATATTGGCAAACATAACGCCGGTACGAATATTATTTAAGGCTTCAATAAAAGCGGAAGATTTTTGTTTCTCATCAGTAAAAGCATAACGTTCCGGTGAAATATCCAATTTATCATCCAGTGATAATACCGGTAAAATACCTAACAACGGCAACCCCAGTTTATGTTCAACATCTTCCGGTATGCGGAAGGTGTTTTCCAGGTACTCAAGCAAAAAGGCTAACAAAACACCCAAAAACAAACCTACAAAAATAGCCGCTGCAACAATAAGTTTTTTCCTTGGTTTGCTAGGGGCAAATGCCGGCCTGGCTAAATCAACAATAGAAACATTGGTTACCCCATTATCACCGGTCATACTTGTTTCTTTAAAACGCGTCATAAATACTTCAAATAACTGACGGCTTGTTTCAACGTCACGCTCCAGTTTAGCAAGCTCAAATTTTTTGCCCTGACCACCCCGCGTTTCTTCCTGAGTTTGCTGACTTAATGCTTTTAACTTGGTTACATTAGCAACAGCAATTTCATAGTCACGATGAATACCATCGATAACTTTACTCACTTCCTCCTGCAAACGACGATTAGCAATACGTAAATCACCCTTTGCCGCAATCATTTTCGGATGTTTATATCCATAGCGTTCAGAAAGCTCTGAAACCTGCCTGGCTAACTTCGCCTGCCCTTCCTTGAGTGTCTGAATAAAAGTATTTTGTAAAACAACAGGTAAAGATTCCAGTGTTTTACCACTGATTTTAATATCTTTAACTTGCTGATAACGAATCTCTGCTTCGGCACGACGAGCTTGCGCCTTTATTAAAGCCTCAGTGATACCACCTAACTTGCCACTGGTTATACTGGCAAAACTTTCGGTATCCACCATGCCTTCTTTTTGCTGGAAATTGCGTAAGGCCGTTTCAGATATTTCCAGCTTTAGTCGTAATCCCAATAAACGGTTGTTCAACCATTCAGCTGCGTTTTGATTGAGCGCCAATTTGGCATCAAGGCCTTTTTCGATATACGCCTGCACAATAGCGTTAGCAATTAGTGCCGATAACTCGGGATCCGGTGATTCATAACTAATATTGATAATTTGGCTTTTTTTCGTGCCTTTAACACTTATGCCGCCCAATACAGTTTGAATAATAGCTTCACGAACTAGAAAATTTTCATTTTTAATATTTTTTACTTTCGGTTCAGAATCTGAAATTAAACTTTTCCATGTGTCTGAGGTAGAACCTGAGCTTTCTTCTTCTTTTGGTTCCGACATCGCTTTAATAAAAAAAGGATGTTGCTCAAGTTTTAAATTTTTAACCACCGCTTCCGCTACTGAACGACTGGCAATAATCTCGTACTGAGTTTCATAGAAATACCAGATATTACTTGCACCCTGTAAAGGGTCAAGTGAAACAACCTTAGGCGCATCCGGCTCAACTAAAATTTTAACGGTTGAGGTATATTGTGGTGTAATGGTAAAAGCAATCAGTAAACCTATCAACGCCAGAAGAAAAGCCAAACCTAAAATAGCACGGCTACGGCGTTTAATAACCAGCCAGTATTCAAGCAGGTTAATTTCCTCATCAAAAACTTCTTCATTCATTTGCGGCATACCACTTAAACCACCTGGTTCAAATTTATTCATTAGAAGAAACTTTCATCAATAGTAATAACATCACCGGGATTAACGGCTTCACTTAATCCCGCTTTATTAATTTTTCCCGGTGCCGCTTCTGTTTCAATAGTGATTTTGTCTTTGCTGGCACGCTCAGTAAAACCACCGGCAAGTGCAACGGCTTTTTGAATAGTTAAGCCCTCAACAAAATTATAGCCACCTGGTTTATTCACTTCGCCATTTATATAAAAAAGTCGATATTCAATAACCGAAACCGTTACCACCGGTTTTTTTAAATAACCATCTTTGAGCTGACGAATAAGAGCATTTTCTAAATCGCGAACGGTCATACTACGAACTGACACTTCGCCCAGCAAAGGAAAGGAAATCGTGCCATTGGTGCCAACACGGATTTCTTTAAGGCTTAAATCATCTTCGCCAAAAACATTAATGGCCAGCAAATCTCCCGGCCCAAGACTATAACGCTGTTTTTCTGCGGCAACAGAAAAAGATGTTAAACCAGACAGGCTAATCAAACCAAGAAACAACAAAACAGGAATAAAACGTGACATAACGAACTTATAAACCTCTTAATATATCCAACACTTAAAAATGACCATCATATCAAACCCGTTCGTGGTCGACTGCACGGATGCAGAAGGTAGGGCAACGCAGGAGCAGTTGCCGAGAGCTTGTCGAACCATCATCCTTCGACGGGCTCAGGACGAACGGTTATAAATAAAAATCTGTACGAACGGCAATAAATAAAAATCCGTACGAACGGCGATAATTAAAAATCCGTAAGAACGGCTATAAATAAAAACCTGTTCATGTTTTTTTAAAACACACCGTTCATAAATAATTATAGCCTATGCGACAAATCGCATAGGCTATAATATAAAGAATTAAGCGGTGTTATTTAAAACTTTAACCATTTCGCCGTTAACATAAGCGAATTATTGGTGTAGTCCGCCGTATTAACCGTCGAATCTCGTTTATCAGTTGTATAGTTCAAACCCACTTCCAACCAACGACGAAACTTATACTTAATGCCTATACCTGCATTCGATAAATCATCTTTTCGTGTACCGGTAAAATCATCCTCACCTTCTTTCAAATTCATGTTTAACGACAACCTGGAATTAAAACTATGATCCCAGTTAAGTGAAACAACACTTCGGATATAAAAGCTATCCGTTGTTATTGTTTCCTTAGGCGCATTTGAAAATCCCAGGGTAAAATGACTATACGTTTTGGGCTTCCAGAGAATAGTCGCCTCATAACTTGTATCATCACCATCTGTTTCAACTGCTGAATCGAAGTCCTTATCAAAAGAACCCACTTTAAACGTACCCGTTGTCTTGTTCGTCGCTTCCCAACGAACACCCAGATGATAAAATTGTTCCACACTATCAAGATTCTGTACGGCAGGATTAACATAGTTATAAGTGTTTCGTTTTAGCTCAGCAAATATCGATGTTTTACTTCCTAAATTAAAGAAAACACGCGCACTCATTGCCGTCGTTTCACGATCACGAAATGATTGATTATTATTTGTATATTCCAAATCAGAAAGAGCCACATCAAATTCAAGCAATGCTTTTGCCGTTTTACGACCAGACGCAAAACCTGCAAAGACGCGGTTTTCTGCCCATTCGTTTATGTCTGTAAAAACGATACCTGAAGTAGCACGAGATTCATGTCCTTTTCTATAACTGGCCTGCAATTCAACATTGAACTTCCTGCTTAAATCATACAAAGCATCCAGACTTAAAAAATGATCCGCATAATTTTCAGTTGATCTTTT
>JAUWUS010000040.1 GCA_030617815.1 Gammaproteobacteria bacterium | reverse complement strand
AAAACGATGTTCAGCTTCTTTTAATTTTAAAGACTCACTGTTTAATTTCTTACGAAATGCTTTAATCGCTAATTTAGCAGCATTAATTTCTTCAACTAAACCCGAAACGGTATAGCGAATATCATCATTGGTTTGCTGAATGTTTTGTAATGCAATACTCTTGTTTAATTGTGCTTGTTTATATTTTGAATTTGTACCTTTATCATCAAATAAGTGCCGATATTCAATACTGACTGCACCAGCCCAGTCTTTTTCGCTTATAGTGCTCGTTGCGTTGTTACCATCGGAAGTTCTGGTGCCAACAGACATAACTAAATCCAGACTATCCTGTTTTTCATCCTGAGCTGCTCTTATCTGGCTTTCTGCAATTTGTAAATTGGCTTGAGAAATTTTAACCGTTGGATGATAAGCCGTTGTCATTTTAATCAAGTCACTAATATCATAATGTTTATTATTTTCAGTTAATATCAATACTGGTTGCATAACTTGCGTCCATTCCTCAAGCATTAATCGATTAAGTGAATTATTTTGTTGGTTCCACTGTGGTTGAATCACGCTACGTTCAGCCAGTTTTGAATGTAATTGTGCTTGCGCCTGCAACAGATCTTTCTCTTCGGACAAACCTAACCTGGCATTTTTATTAATATAATCTTTAAGTTCCAGGGCGCGTTGCACTGCCTGTCTGGCATTCTCGATTCTTGCATTGGTTAATGCAAAAGAATAAAAAAGTTCTTTCACTTGTTCAGCTAATATAATATGTGTTAATAATTGATTCGCTTTAGCCAAATCATGCCCGGCATCTGCTGCTATTAAACCTTCGGTATATAATGGATTACCTTCTCCTTGCGATAAAGGCACACGATAACTCAGATCAAGTCTTGTGGTATGAGCAGGGTTTGGTAAAAGTGGACTGAATACTAACGAGCTATCCTCGTAACGATAACTGCCACTTAAACTTAATGTTGCACCTGACTTTAATTGACTACCAATTGAACCACTTATATCCATTCGATCAGATGGTGTACCTATTCCTGTTAAATCATGTGTGACACCTGCCGCACTATTGAGTATCCAGCCTAAACTGCTTTCAACCTGCTGTCTTTGTTCAGCAGCTTGTGCAACTTCCAGTTCTGATATTTTTAACGAAGGATAACGATCAATTACACGCTGCATAACCTGGTAAATAGTTAGCTCCGTGCTTTTTTCTGCCAGCACCGGTACCGTTACAAATACACCAATTAAGAAGGTATGAATTATTAAGCTGGATTTATTCATCCTTGATCATCCTTTAACATACCACGTAGAAAAATATCCAAATGCGTATTCAAATATTCTTTAATGTCATAGTCTTCATCAAATGGTGCAAGTGAATGTTGCCAGATTGCCGAAAAAACCATTATGCTTAAAAAAGAACGAGCGGCATAATCAGTATTACACGCTCTAAATTCTCCTCGAGCTATAGCAAGCTCAATCAAATTTGCAACAAAGTGCCGAGTACGCAATATAACGTTTTCAAAATAAAAGTTTGCCAAATCAGGAAAATTTGCCGCTTCAGCAATCATCATTTTTGAAATACCGGATAATTCTGTTTGCAAAATATTAATTCGCCAATGTTCCAGAAGTTTAAACATCAGGTCTTTAATGGAACCTTTATAATGCTCGGCTTGTTCTTCAGCTTTAGCTATTTGTGGCAGTACAAATTCAGTAACAACAGCTTTAAACAAAGCCTCTTTACCATCAAAATAAAGATAAAGTGTGCCTTTTGATACACCCGCCTCTTTTGCCACTTCATCTAATTTAGTTGCAGCAAAGCCCTTCATTGAAAACATTTTTAGTGCAGCTGCCAAAATTTCAGCCGGCCTATCTTGCTTACGTCGCCGCCACCGGCACGATTCCCGAGTTGATGAATCTAATTCACTCACAAAAACCACCTAAAATAAATGACTTGAAAGTCATTTAATACAAAAATACTAGCAAAGTCAACAGATTACTAACAAAACATCATTGATGTTTAGTGAAAAATAATAAAAAAATACGTTATTTTTATAATGAGTGAATATTAAGAAATATATTGCAGAAGTAAAAAGTAAAGCACATCAAAAGGCTTATTCATAAAAACAAGCTTAAATAACCGGACAACAAACAAAGCCTTTTCTCGGTTAAAAATTAAGAGTCAGTCCAGTCATATAACTCACATCAGTACTTTCAATGGTTTGTGAAGGCTGGCTATCATACTCAACATCTAAACTTATTCTAAAACTTAAACTATTATTAATTTTAAAATCAAATTTTGACTCTAACAAGGCACGATAATCTGAAAACAGATTTACTCTTGGTTGATAATATAAAGCATTTGAAAAGTGTACGGTGGGACTTATTTTATATTTAGATAAAAAATAAAAACTAGCACGCGTGAATTCTTCTACACCATCATCTGTCAGACCAGTAGTAAAAGCTATTTTTTCTTTGGAATAAAATCCTCCTACACCTAAAAAAGCACGATGCTTTTCCGATTTCGCAACTGAAAAACGAACACCCAAACCTAACAAGCGCCGATACGATAAACGAGTAAACTCATTTTGTTCCCATTGGGCAAATAATTCCCAGTCCATAATATTAGTTAATTGATGTATGTAACGATAATGAATAAAGGATTTATTCTCACTGCGAGCATTATTACTTTCACCATATTGATAACCTAATATCGCCAAATTAATCGACTTTTCAGCTATCCAGCTAAATTGAGCGTTTAAAGCCGCTTTTGTCGTATTGCTATTACCAGAAGAGCCGCTCACAGTTAAATCCAAATCAGCAGTAAACGTATCCTCTTTATTGTCAAAGTGCAGACCATCCATATTGACAATCGCCATCGCCGTTAGCGGAGATATCGACAATATAAAAATTATGGCTACACGAGTAAGCGCACAGATAGCGGGGTGACATTTATTTTTTATTAACACGATTATGGAGATAAAAAAAATGGAGATAAAAATACTTTTTTTGTATCTATAAATATTTTTTTAATTAATTAGATTTTTTTTCATTGTTTTGCTCGGTGAGTTCTTTTCGCAAAATAACGTAATTCATGGGCGCATCAAAAGCCAACTTAACCGCACCTTTTTGTTCTTTATCAATCTTGATTTCAATAACATCATCACCATTTTTAATAATGATTGATTCGCCAGATTTCCTTTCCAATACCAACATTTTCTATCCTCTGAAATTAATTTCTTTGTCTATCCATGTACTACAGTACAACTGTACCCTAACACCAAAATTATACATTAATTATATTATTAGTAAAAATTCTAACTAAAATCAGAACTAGTCGTATAAAAAGGAGACACAAAGTGAACAGGCAAAAAAAAGCACCTAGCTTTCGCTAGGCGCTTATTTATATGGCGTCCCCAAGGGGAGTCGAACCCCTGTTACCGCCGTGAAAGGGCGGTGTCCTAGGCCTCTATACGATGGGGACTAAAAACGTTTTAGTCGTCGTCAGTATTAGAAAGTAATGTTGTTACCATGCCGGTAAAAGCAACAATAAATCCTACTGGTATGATGGTGCCAAGCCATATTATCGCGTTTTCGCCCTCATTAAAAAGAAGCGTAAACCCAATCACCATACCGCTAACTATGAGCAAAATTCCTGCTATAACAGCAAATTTTCCTGCTTTATGCATTTGCTCGATTCTTTATACGGGTCGTTTTCATATCAAATTCCCCAGTATTTGGTGGAGCTAGACGGGATCGAACCGTCGACCTCTACACTGCCAGTGTAGCGCTCTCCCAGCTGAGCTATAGCCCCTGTAAGAGAGCGCGCAATTTACGATAGCAGGCCATGTATGTCAATAAATTTCTTAAAAATGAGTGAATTTTGACCTACAGCTTCAATTTTTGCCCGATTTATCCCAGGTATCGCGTAATGTCACCGTGCGGTTAAAAACGGGCTTTCCATTGCTTGAATTTTCACTGTCACGACAAAAATACCCTTCCCGCTCAAACTGAAAACGCTGACCTGCTTCTGCGTTTTCAAGGTTCGTTTCGAGGTAACACAGGGTTAAAGTCTCAAGTGATTCTGGATTAATAAAGTCAGTGAATTCTTTGCCTTCTTTGGTGGCAGCTTCAGGATTTGCATGGTCAAATAAACGATCATAAAGTCGAATCTCTGCTTCAACAGCATGCGCAGCTGAGACCCAGTGAATAACGCCCTTTACTTTGCGACCATCTGCCGGATTTTTATTCAATGTTTCGGTGTCATAAGAGCAACGTACCTCAATAGTTTCACCCCTATCATCTTTTATTACGTCTTCCGCCTTGATCACGTATGAATTTCGCAGACGTACTTCTTTACCTAAAACCAGTCGTTTATATTTTTTATTCGCTTCTTCACGAAAATCATCGCGATCTATATATATTTCGCGGCTAAAAGGAATAGTCCTCGTTCCCATTTCCTCTTTTTGCGGATGGTTAGGCGCTTCAAGCTGTTCAATCTTATCTTCCGGGTAATTTTCAATCACGACTTTTAATGGGTTAAGCACTGCCATACGCCGTGGGGCAACTTCATTTAAGTCTTCACGAATACAATTTTCTAACACACCCATTTCAATTGAGTTATCTACTTTGGTCACTCCAATACGATCACAAAAATCACGAATCGATGCTGGCGTAAAACCACGACGGCGTAAACCCGCGATAGTCGGCATACGAGGATCATCCCAACCTGATACATGGTTATTTTCAACAAGCTGAGTCAACTTACGTTTACTGACGATGGTGTACTGAAGATTCAAACGTGAAAATTCAATCTGCTGCGGATGGCAACCAATATTAATATTATCCAGCACCCAGTCATACAATGGACGGTGATCTTCAAATTCTAAAGTGCATAAAGAATGAGTAATACCTTCTAACGCATCTGAAATTGGATGGGTGTAATCGTACATAGGATAAATACACCACTCCTCACCGGTTTGATGATGAATGACACCATGACGAATGCGATACAAAGTGGGATCACGCATATTCATATTCGCTGATGCCATATCTATTTTTGCGCGTAAGACTTTTTCGCCATCAGGAAAGCTACCTGCTCGCATTTTTTCAAACAGTTCAAGATTTTCTTCGACGCTGCGATCACGGTAAGGACTATTTTTACCCGCATCTTGTAACGTTCCTCGATAAGAACGTACTTCATCTGCATTCAAATCACAAACATAGGCTTTACCTGCCTTAATAAGTTCAACCGCAAAGTCATGTAACTGTTCAAAATAATCTGACGCGTAAAACAAACGATCTTGCCAGTCAAAACCTAACCACTTTACGTCTTCTTGAATTGAAGCAACAAACTCTTCTTTTTCTTTGCCTGGATTAGTGTCATCAAAACGTAAATTACATGTGCCTTTAAACTCATCAGCAACACCGAAGTTTAGGCAAATTGATTTTGCATGACCAATATGTAAATAACCATTTGGTTCAGGGGGAAAACGTGTCGCTACTTTACCTTCATTTTTTCCTGACGCTATATCAGCATCAATATATTGTTGAATAAAGTGGCGGGGTTTGGTTGTTTCGTTGTTATCACTCATTATGATTCGGCTCTGTTTGCTATATATTTTAAGGCTTTGTTTATACGACGGTCGCAGGCTTCTTTGCCTATTAAATAAACTGTTAAATCGAGACTCGGTGATGGTGCACCACCGGTTACAGCAACCCGTAATGGTGTTCCAACCTTACCCATTTTAACTTTTAACTTTTCAGCAACACCATGAATCACATCATGTATGGCTTCAATGTTCCAGTTTTCTAATGCATTGAGATCGGCTTGTGCAGCTTTTAAGACCTCAGTCGCAACCGGGCGTAATTGTTTTTTCGCCATTTTTTCATCGAACTCTTCAAAGTCACGATAGTAAAACTGACAGACTTCTGCAAGCTCAAGTAATGTTTGCGCACGTTCACGTTGTGCAATGACAACATCTTCCAGCTTTGGCCCTTCAGATGGATCAATATCTAAGTTACCTAGATGCACGCTGAGTAATTGTGCAATGCGTGAGGCATCATCTTCTTTTAGATATTGATGGTTAATCCATTGCAGTTTTTCAGTATTAAAAGTTGATGGTGCTTTGTTAACATCGGCCACATCAAATAATGAAATCATTTCATCTAAAGTGAAAAGTTCCTGATCTCCTGCTGACCAACCTAAGCGCACTAAGTAATTCATTAATGCTTCTGGCAAGTAACCCATTTCACGATAGTCAACAACACTAGTCGCACCATGACGTTTTGATAAGCGTGCGCCATCTTCACCTAAAATCATTGGTACATGAGCATACGTTGGCGCTTCATGCCCCATGGCTTTTAGAATATTAATTTGACGCGGCGTGTTGTTAATATGATCATCACCACGAATGACATGGCTGATTTTCATATCATGATCATCCACCACAACAGAAAGATTATAGGTTGGTGAACCATCGGTACGTTTAATAATGAGATCATCAAGTTCTTTATTTTGAACGGTGATTAAACCACGAACTAAATCATCAAATACCACTTCGCCTTCTTGCGGATTAGAAAAACGAATAACATGCGGTTCGTCAGCTGAAACATTTAGATTGCGACAGCGGCCGTCATAACGTGGCTTTTCTTTTGCCGCCATTTGCTCTTCGCGTAATTTATCAATGCGTTCTTTAGAACAACTACAACGATAAGCTTTGCCATCATCTAAAAGTTGTTGAATAACTTCTTCATAACGATCAAAACGGTGAGTCTGATAAAAAGGACCTTCATCATAATCAAGCCCCATCCAGGCCATACCTTCAAGGATCGCATTTACGGATTCTTCAGTGGAACGTTCAAGATCAGTATCTTCAATGCGTAATACAAATTTGCCACCGTGCTTACGGGCATAAAGCCAGGCAAACAGAGCTGTGCGAGCACCGCCAATGTGTAAATAACCAGTAGGACTGGGGGCAAAACGGGTCCGGATGGACATAACTTCTCCAAATATAAAAACAAATACAAAATAAGGTCGATATTGTAACCATCCGTAGCAAAAATTACAGCGGCTTAATGTTAAGAAAATTACATGGGATCTTTATAATACTCCGTGCCAGAATATTTATATTAAATATGGCGAAGTAAGAGGAAAAACCTGAATTTGATAAAAAAAAACCTCACAAAACACCGTGAGGTTTAAGAATTTGCGCCAAAGCGCAGGGAGGAACTACCTAACTAATTACTACTTAACAATGAAAAGTATTTACTACTGTGTAATTAAGTTATCGACCCCTGCTGCAGTCACCTTTAATTTTTTTAATTGTTATAACCTGTTGTTATTAATCATTTTTTTATTTTAAAACTATTTAATTAAAGGTGAATCACGTTATTTCCCCTTTTCTTTTAGCCAAACACAGGCTCCTTCACTAATATCATTAATAGCTGTTAACCGAGCCTCATGAGAGAGGGATTCTTCCTCTGAAGCTCGAAGCACTCTTAATACCCCCGAATCAATATTGATACTGCGAGGTTTGCTGACGCCAAATTCATTATTTAAACTGTCATCCTGACCACCCAGTGACAACATCGTTTGCCCACCAGTCATGGCCAGATAAGTCTCAGCTAAAATCTCGGCATCAAGTAACGCACCATGTAAATCACGCTGTGAATTGTCGACAGCATAGCGTTTACATAAAGCATCCAGATTGTTTTTTTGACCAGGATGCATTTTCCGAGCTAAAACAAGCGTATCCAGAATGGTGCAAATATCTACAATAGGATTTTCTTGCTGCTTTAACTGGTTAAGCTCGTGATCAATAAAGCCCACGTCAAAAGGTGCATTATGAATAACCAGCTCAGCACCACGAATAAAATTCAGAAAATCGTCTACGATATCGGCAAAAAGCGGTTTGTCGGCAAGAAAAGCGGTACTAATACCGTGAACTTCTTCCGCCCCCTCATCAATCTCACGTTCTGGATTAATATATTGATGATAACGCTTACCTGTGACCCGTCGATCAATCACTTCAACACAGCCAATCTCAATAATTCGATGCCCTAATCTGGGCTCAAGACCGGTAGTTTCTGTATCCAGCACAATTTGACGCATATTTATTACTTCTCTTTAAATTGCATGTAAAAGCATACTTTTCACCACAGAGGACACGGAGGAACACAGGGGTTTTAATTAAATGTTTTCCTCTGTGTGTCTCCGTGCCCTCTGTGGTGATATCATTTTTATTCGTCAGGCCAACAGTTCGTCTATGCCCTGATTTGCCAGCTCATCGGCAATCTCATTTTCAATATGACCACTGTGTCCTTTTACCCAAACCCATTCAACATTATGATCTTCACGTGCTTTATCGAGTCGTTGCCAGAGATCGACATTTTTCACTGGCTTTTTAGCGGCCGTTTTCCAGCCCCGTTTTTTCCAGTTTTCCATCCATTCGTTAATTCCTTTTAAGACATACTGTGAATCACTGGTGACTTTCACCTTACAATCACGATTCAGGCTTTCAAGCGCCTGTATTACCGCCATAAGTTCCATTCGGTTATTGGTTGTCTCTTTTTCACCGCCACATAAGCGTTTTTCATGGTCATTAAATCGCAATAACACCCCCCAGCCACCTAGCCCGGGATTACCACGACATGCACCATCGGTAAAAGCCTCAATCACATCACTCACAATTTAGTCCTGTTATGTTTCATATCCGCTTGCAACGACCTGACGTTGCCTGCGCCAACGAGAGCGAATGGGGGTTAATGTTACAACACGTTTGCGTGCCACCAACACATAACCTGCACCAAAATTTGGCCAAAAACGCTGACCCATCCTCTCTAAAAAGCCCATTTTTTTGCTTATGCTGCCCCGTTGAACAGGAGGCTTATAAAAATAGCTCTGATGCTGAATTACATCAAAACCTAATAAAGCCAGCCAATCCACCACTCTGGAAGCCGCAAGAAAGTGTGCATTCCATGGTGCTTTTTTTGTCCAAAAAAGAAAAAGCCGGAATATATTCCAAATGCTCCATGGATTGAAACCGAGAATAACAACATGCCCTTCAGCAATCAAAACCCGCTCAGCTTCACGCAAAACCTGATGCGGTTCCGAAGAAAACTCCAGAACATGTGGCAATATAATAATATCAAGGCTATCTGACTTCATCGGTAGCTGAGTAAAATACGATTGGCAACTAACCCCTTGATTTTTATCATAATCAAGGCAAAACTTAGTCGAAACTCGGCTGCTTTTCAACCAATTTCCTGCAGTCTTTTCCGCCTTTATTTCGGGACAACCACACTGCAACAAATAATAACCAAACAAATCAGGCAAGTATTCATCTAAAATTTGTTTTTCTCGCTGTGCCAGCCGTTGCCCTAACGAAGAGGCATACCACAACTGAAATTGCTGCCACAGTTTAACTTCGTCATACCCGGGTTGACGTTGCTGAAATGACTTCTTTAAGCCTAATCCAAATTTAGGAAACATATTTTTTCTGAAATCCCCAATATTGATGCAGTTGGCATTCCATATTACAAGAGTTGACCCGCTGCTGCTTAATTCATACTATAGGTACATAATAAACCGTATCTTATTAAAATCACTAGAAATTTTATGATGTTCACAAAATTATTTTTTTACATTATCACTATAAATACTCAAAAATCTCTTTTACGATTTTTTTCTCTTTCCATAATCGTTTTATTTTTGAACGCTTCTGTGCTTCAACCATCCGTGCAAGCAAATGAAAACTTGCTTGCTAAAACAGAATTACTACAAGAAACATTATCTCCTCAAAATCATGAAGATGACACCTGGCAACGTATTCGCAACGGTTTTGATTTAGCTGATCTCGAACACAAACGTATTCAACAAGAACTGAACTGGTTTAAACGTCACCCCGAATATATGACGCGTGTTGTTGAACGCGCTCGTCCTTACCTGCATTATATTATTGAACAAGTTGAAGCGGCAGAAATTCCTACTGAAATTGCTTTATTGCCCATTGTTGAAAGCGCCTTCCAACCTTTTGCCTATTCACATGGTCGTGCCGCCGGTATATGGCAATTTATACCAGCAACCGGCAAACGTTATGGTTTAAAGCAAAACTGGTGGTATGACGGTCGCCGTGATGTTTATGAATCAACCAAAGCCGCAATAAAGTTATTAAAAAAACTCAACGAAAATTTCGACGGCGACTGGATGCATGCTTTAGCTGCCTATAATACGGGTGATGGAAGAGTTAAAAGAGCAATACGTCGTAACAAGCGCGAAGGGAAATCCACTGATTTTTTCTCGCTAAAGTTGCCAAAAGAAACCCGTGCTTATGTTCCTAAATTATTAGCACTAAGAGACATCATTGAATATCCGGAAAAATATGGTATTCAACTTGATACCATTCCAAACCAACCTTATTTTGAACAAGTAAAACTCGATAGCCAGATTGATCTTGCTCTGGCAGCTGACATGGCAGGTTTACCCTTAGATGATCTTTACCGATTAAACTCAGGCTATAACCGCTGGGCAACCTCTCCCAACGGGCCTTATGATTTATTATTACCGGTAACCCATGTTGAACAATTTAAAATGAAGTTAGCCGAGCTTCCCGCTAACAAACGTATTCGCTGGATACGTCATCGTGTTCGTAAAGGTGAAACACTCGGTACTATTGCACAAAAATTTCATACCAGTGTTCGCACCATTAAACGTGTTAACCACTTACGTGGTAAAATGATTCGTACCGGACGTGACTTAACCATTCCGGTCGCCAGCCTCTCTTTGCGTGAATATCGATTAAGTGCAAATCAACGTAAAAGTAAATTACAAAATATTCCTCGCAAAGGACGTAAGATTTCTCACATTGTGCAACAAGGTGATACGTTCTGGGATCTTGCTCGTTATCACCGTGTCGGTGTTAGACAACTTGCAAAATGGAATAGCATGGCACCCCGGGATCGTCTGCAAGCAGGACAACGTTTAGTTATCTGGTCACGTCGTGGCAGTTCAGTTTCATCTGCAGTCGATATTGAAAATTTATCTGCTCCACCTCGTCGCCACATCACTAAACGCATTGGTTATCGGGTAAGAAAAGGTGATTCATTAGCGAGAATTTCAAGCAAGTTTAGAGTTTCCATTAGACAGCTTAAACGCTGGAACAAAAGTGTACGGAATAGAAAGTATTTGCAACCCGGTCAATGGTTGACTCTTGTTGTTGATGTAGCGCGGCAATCCGGTAGCTCATAGCCACGAATGCTACGAAGCCAGATTACGGCGTTAAAAACCTCCTCAAAATACTCATGTACTAATTGTACATTCCGTTTTTTCGTCGGCTTTTGCCTTGTACTCTGACTTCTCGCTATCCGTGATTACGACTAAAGACTTACGACCTTTTTATTAATCTCTGAACAAAGAAGCCTGTAATAAAGTTTTCGTATAATTGTTTTCAGGATTTTCAAATAACGTTTCTGTTAAGCCCTCCTCAACAACTTCACCGTCCTTCATCACAATCACCTTATGTGCCATGGCACGAATAACCCTTAAGTCATGAGTAATAAACAAATAACTTATATTATGATTTTGTTGCAGCCGATTTAATAAGGTTAACACTTGTTTTTGCACTGAAACATCTAATGCGCTGGTAGGTTCATCAAGCAAAATAAGCTTAGGTTCTAATATAACAACACGTGCAATCGCAATGCGTTGTCGTTGGCCACCAGAAAACTCATGTGGATAACGTGTAAGCATAGATTCATCCAAACCAACTTCATCCAATATTAACTTTATCTTTTGATAACGTTCAATTTCAGAAAGTTCTGAAAAATGAATAAGCAAACCCTCTTCAAGAATTTGTTTAATGGTCATTCTTGGCGATAAAGAGGAAAAGGGATCCTGAAAAACAACTTGTATGTCTTTACGTAATGGCCTTAGTTTTCGCTGAGTCAAATTACTAATAGTTTCACCATTTAAAATAATATCACCTTCACAACTTTGCAAACGTAATAAACACATGCCAAGTGTTGTTTTACCAGAACCCGATTCTCCAACAATGCCCAGTGTTTCAGCCTGATTCAATACAAGGGAAACATTATCAACAGCTTTAACATCACCGATTTTTTTATTAAAAAATCCAGCTTTAATCGGGAAGTAACAACGAATATTTTTAGCTTTTAATAATTCATTTTTTTTGCTTTCTTCCTGAGCTGAAACCAAGGTCTCTGGTTGGCTATTCAAAAGATGTTGCGTGTATTCATGCTGGGTATTAGCAAACAAATCAGCCACGTTATTTTGTTCAACAATTTCGCCCTCTTTCATTACACAAACATAATCGGCAAAGCGTTTAACCATGCTTAAGTCATGCGTAATCATTAATACCGCCATACCAAACTCTTTTTGCAGATCTTCTAGTAACTCAACAATTTGCGCTTGTATGGTGACATCTAAAGCTGTGGTCGGTTCATCGGCAATTAATAATTTGGGCTGACAGGCCAAGGCCATTGCGATCATAACGCGTTGTCGTTGCCCACCCGATAACATATGTGGATAAGTATCAAAACGTTTATCAGGCTCAACAATACCTGTGCGATCAAGTAGCTCGATCATATGTAACCGGGCTTTAGCGCGTGACATGTTCTTATGCACAATCAGGCTTTCAATTAATTGCTCACCAATACGATATACAGGATTAAGCGCAGTCATTGGTTCCTGAAAGATCATCGCAATATCCTGACCACGAATTTTTCGCATATCATCTTCATGTAATGACAATAAATTATTACCATTAAACTCAATCTCACCCTGGAGATAATGTGTCTGACGAATGTCGTGTAACTTTAGTATAGAAAGCGCAGTAACTGATTTACCCGAACCCGACTCCCCTACCAACGCAAGTTTCTGCCCTTCATACAAATCAAAACTTATATTACGAACAACTGAAGTTAAGGGTTCAGGTGGAAGACCAAATGCCACTTCGAGGTTACGAATAGATAATAATGGCGATTTTTTATTATACATATTACCCACGCCGCGTATCCAATGCTTCACGCAAAGCTTCACCAATAAAAATTAATAACATTAAGGTACCAACAAGCACGACAAAGGTACTCATTGAAAGCCACCATGCTTCTATATTATCTTTGCCTTGTGCTAACAGCTCGCCAAGACTCGGTGTTGTTGGTGGTACACCTAAACCAAGAAAATCTAAACTGGTTAAGGCTAAAATAGCACCACTAATACGGAAAGGTAAAAAAGTGACAACTGGTGTCATACTATTGGGCAATAAATGACGGAACATAATCGCTCGATTTGATAAACCTAATGCACGCGCGGCTTTAACATATTCCATATTACGACCACGTAAAAATTCGGCACGCACATAATCTGCCAACCCCATCCAGCCAAAAACAGAAAGCAAAACAATCAAAAGCAACACACTGGGTTCAAATAGTGAAGCAAAAATAATCAGCAAGTAAAGCTCAGGCATTGAACCCCATATTTCAATAACACGTTGTGCATATAAATCTATCTTGCCACCAAAATAACCTTGTACTGCACCGGCAAACACACCAATAACAACACCAATAATTGTTAACACAAAGGCAAATAAAACAGATAAACGGAAACCATAAATCAACCGTGCTAAAACATCTCGGCCGCGATCATCTGTACCTAAAAAGTTATCTTGTGATGGTGCAGCAGGATTTGGGCGTTGACTGTAATAATTAATAGTGTCGTAACGAAAAGGATTCGGTGGATAAATAGCCCAGTTACCGTTTTCATTTAGAAGTGTTTTAACATACGGATCAACATAGTCTGCCTCCGTTTCAAAATCACCACCAAATGTTGTTTCTGGATAAACTTTTAATACTGGAACATAAAATGAGTTTTGATAATAAACCAGCAAAGGTTTATCGTTACTTAAAATTTCGGCAAACAAACTCAAGCCAAATAAAATAACAAACAACCAAAGACTGTAATAACCACGCTTATTTGCTTTAAAGCGTTTCCAGGAACGATTGATTTCTTTTTCTGGTTTTGATTCTGATGTGGTTTTTTTAATATTCATGATTAATTATGCTTAATTGTTCTGAGACTCAAACTGAATTCGCGGATCAACCAGCACATAACTTAAATCAGTAATTAATTTCGCCACCAAACCTAATAAAGTAAAAAGATATAACGAACCTAATACCACTGGATAATCACGTTTTAAAATAGATTCATAAGCCAACAAACCTAAACCATCTAACGAGAAAATAGTTTCAATAAGAATACTACCTGCGAAAAAAGCACCAATAAATGCACTAGGGAAACCCGTAACTAAAGGAATCATCGCATTTCGAAAAACATGTTTATATAAAACAGTATTTTCCGTTAAACCTTTTGCTCTTGCAGTCAATACATACTGTTTTCTGATTTCTTCAAGGAAACTGTTTTTAGTTAAAATCGTCATCACGGCAAAGCTACCGACGACTAACGAGATAACCGGCAAAGTGATATGCCAAAGATAATCAGTAATCTTGCCAAACCAGCTCAGTGTTTCCCAGTTATCGGAGGTTAAACCGCGCAAAGGAAATAAATCCCAAAAACTACCGCCGCCAAATAATACAAGAAGAAAAATACCTAAAACAAACCCCGGAATTGCATAACCAATTAAAATAACCGTACTACTAAAGATATCAAATGGTGTTCCATCTTTTACTGCTTTAATAATACCCAGGGGTATGCAACTTAAATAAACTAAAATAAAGGTCCATAAACCTAAACTAATAGAAACTGGAAGCTTTGAGGCCATTAATTGCACAACAGATTGTTGATGATAATAGCTATCACCTAAATCAAAACGTACATAGTTGCTGATCATAGTAAAGAAACGTTCAGTAGCAGGTTTATCAAAACCATATAATTTATTTAACTCTGCCAGTTTTTCTTTATCTAATCCTGCATTACCACGATACAATCGTTGACTGCCACCACTGGCTTCACCCCGAGACTGCCCTTGTGTTTGCATTTTATGAATCAATTGCTCAACCGGACCACCTGGAACAAATTGAGTCACCACAAATGTCAGTAGCATTACCCCAAATAAAGTTGGGATCATTAGCAACAGTCTTTTTAAAATATAAGCAGCCATTATTTAGTCCACGCCGATTTCAATTTTTCCACCACGTACTTAACACCCAGCTTTCAGCTGAAAAATATAATGGTAATTTTTTTGGATAAGAAAACTTATCCCAGTAGGCTAAACGATGCACCGCAATATACCAATTGGGTATTAAATATTCTTCATGTAGCATCACACGATCCAGGGCACGGGCAGCAATAACAACTTCTTCCCGGTTTTCAGCAAAGACAATATGATCAATAAGTTTATCAACGACTTTATTATTGATACCAATCAAATTGCGCGATCCTTCTTCATTCGCGGAAGATGAATGCCATAAATTGTAAAGCTCATTACCGGGAGATTGGGATTGAGGATAAGATGCAACCATCAGATCAAAATCAAAAGTGCGGTTGCGTCTAATATAGAGTGAAACATCAACGGTTCGATAATGTAACAAGATTCCTAATTTACGTAGATTATAAGCAAAAGGCGCTAAAATACGTTCAAAACCTTTTTGTGCCAGCAAAACATCAAACTCAAATCGCAATCCATCCTTGTTTTGTAAAACACCCTCTTTCACAAACCAGCCAGCGTCATTTAAAAGTGCAGCAGCTGTTATTAAATTTTTCCGTAAGTCACCTTTGTTTTTTGTTGATGGAGGCATCCAAACTTTATCAAATACTTCACTGGGGAGATCTTTTCGATAACGATTTAATAATACCAGTTCTTTTCCTTTAGGCAGTCCGCCTGAAGCGAGTTCACTATTACTAAAGTAACTATCGCAACGTGTATATTGATTATAAAAAAGCATGCTGTTTGACCAGTTAAAGTCAAATGCTAACGTTAACGCACGTCGAACACGCTTATCTTTAAATAATGGTCGACGAGTATTAAAAACAAAACCTTGCATGCCTGCATTATTATGATGTTTTAACTCTTCTTTAATAATTTTTTTCGAATCAAACTTTTCACCAACATAATCACGTGCCCACTGTTTAGAGTGATTAACTAATTTAAAATCATACTCCCCTGCTTTTAAGGCCTCTAACATGACCGTATTATCTTTATAATATTTATAAACGACCGTATCAAAATTAAACATGCCTTTGCGGGTAGGCAGATCTTTAGCCCAATAACTTTTATTACGTTGATAAGTGATATCTCTTCCTAAAGAATATTTTTCAATGGTATAAGGGCCACTGCCAATCGGTTTTTTTCGTGATAATTTATCAAATGATTCACCCTTTACCCACTTATGAGAAAAAACAGGAATTTGTGCCGTAATAAGGTGTAACTCAGGATTAACTCGTGCAAATTCAAAGCGAATCGTTCTGTTATTTACAATCACGGCTTGTTTTATATCAGCCCAATAAAAGCGATAACTTGGATGCCCTTTGTCACTTTTAATGGTATCAAAAGATATTTTTACATCTTTCGCCAATATTGGACTGCCATCAGAAAATCGTGCACGTGGATTAAGCTTGAAGGTAACGGAGAGTTTATTTTTTGCTAATTTAATATCGTTCGCAATATGCCCGTAAAGACTATATGGCTCATCTGTACTCTGAACCATTAATGTTTCAAAAATCAAATCACCCAAACCATCAACTGCGACACCTTTTAGAATATATGGATTAAAACTATCGAAATTCCCGAAACCTGGTAAGATAATTTTCCCACCTTTAGGGGCATTTGGATTCACATAGTCAAAGTGTTTGAAATTAGCAGGATATTTTGGTGTATAACCCAGACCAATAGATGGTGCGGCAATAGCAACTATCTGGGGTATAAGAAAAATACTAACAAAAGCTAATTGTTTAAAAATCCGCACTCACTATTTCCCTTACTGGCTATCATTGTTGTTATTTTAAGAGATCATCACCTGTAATATTACCTTAAATCAGACATATTAGTATAATCAAACCCCGTTGAAATCAAACAAGCGTGACGAAAATTGCAGACTTTGATTTTACCGCTAAACATTGCTTTAATACTCGGCGCTAAAGCATTATGATTAGCAACTAAACAATCGTTAAATAAACATTTACCACATTTATAAAGAAACAGAGGAATACATTATGGGGTTTTTACAAGGCAAACGTGCCCTAATCGTTGGTTTAGCCAGCAATCGTTCAATTGCGTACGGTATTGCCCAAGCCATGCATCGCGAAGGTGCTGAACTTGCTTTTACCTACCAAAATGAAAAATTACAGGATCGTGTTGCCAAGATGGCTGCAGAACTTGATTCTGAAATCATTGTTCCCTGCGATGTGAGTAGCGATGAACAAATTGAGAATGTCTTTAACGAACTCGATAATTATTGGGATGGTTTAGACATTATTATTCATTCGGTTGCTTTCGCACCGCGTAATGAGCTTGAAGGCGACTATCTGGATAATGTTACCCGCGATGGTTTTCGCCTGGCGCATGAAATCAGCTCTTACAGTTTTGCTGCTTTAGCAAAAGCCGGTAGAAATATGATGGAAGGCCGTGACGGTGCTTTACTGACACTGAGCTATCTGGGTGCAGAACGTGCCATGCCTAATTACAATATCATGGGGCTGGCCAAAGCCAGTCTGGAAGCCAATGTACGCTATATGTCGCAAAGTCTCGGACCGGATGGTATTCGTGTTAATGGTATTTCAGCAGGCCCTATTCGAACATTGGCCGCGGCGGGGATCAGTAATTTCCGTAAAATGCTCAAAGAAGTTGAATCAACGGCACCACTTCGTCGTAATGTCACTATTGAAGATGTAGGTAATGCTGCAGCATTCCTCTGCTCTGATTTAGCTTCAGGCATTACCGGTGAAATTACTTATGTTGATGCAGGCTACAATACCATCGGCATGCGCCCACTGGATGCTGAGTAATTTTATAATAATAGAAAATCAAAAAAGGCCGCTAAATGCGGCCTTTTTTAATATAACAATTTAATTAAAAATTACTCTAAACTACCTTTTCTTCCTGCAAGATATTATCTTCACCTTCGAGTCGTGCAATAATCACCGCACCACAAGAATCACTAAAAACATTCACCGATGTTCTGAACATATCCAGAATACGATCGACTGCCAGGATCAATCCCAACGCCTCTACCGGCAAGCCAATAACTCCGAGAATAATCGTAATTGCAACCAGGCTCGCGGCAGGGATTCCCGCTACGCCTATCGAGGTGAGCAACGCCACCAGCACGACCGTAAATTGCACGGTAAAACTCAACTCAATGCCATAAGCCTGGGCAATAAACATGGCTGCAACACACTCATACAGCGCAGTCCCATCCATATTCACCGTCGCACCCAGGGGTAAAACAAAAGAAGCGGTTTTATTTGAAACACCGGCATTTTTCTCAACACATTCCATTGTCAACGGTAAAGTCGCCGAAGAAGAAGCCGTTGAAAAAGCCGTTAATAATGCTGGCGCCATTGCCAGATAATGGCGCTTCGGACTCACCTTTGCGATATATTTAAGCATCAGAGGCAACACCACAAGCACATGAGTTGCTAAAGCGAGTATGACACTCAAAGCAAACCAGCCTAAGGTAGAGGCAAGGCTGAGAATTTCATTGCCATCCATACCCGCAATTACTTTTGCGACTAAAGCAAAGACACCAATAGGAGCGAATTTCATCACCACATCGGTAATTTTCATCATTACGCTCAAAATACCTTGCCAGAAATTATATTGCGCTTCCGCATACGCTTCTTCAATTTTGGTTATAAAATAACCAAATAAAATAGCGAAAAAAATCAAACCTAAAAGCTGTCCATTCGCCGCAGCCTTAACAACATTTGCCGGTACCATATCAAGAAAAACGCCCGCAATATCACCTACGCCACGTTCGGCAACTTTTGCCGCAGCCATTTTTCCTTGCTCAACATCAAGTCCTAAAACAAGTTGAGCCGGTTGGCCATCAATAATTCCCGGAGTAAAAGCATTAACAAAAAATAAGCCCAGGAGAATGGCAAAAAGACTGGTGGTCGCATAATAAAGTATAGTTCGCCCGCCCATACGCGCTAAACCATCTCCACCGCCAATACCCGCAACACCAACAATAATGGAAGATACAATTAAAGGAATAATAATCATCTTTAGTGCATTGAGGAACAATGTACCAAAGAAGGAGAAAATTTCGTAAAAAGTAATGCCCGCAATACCTGCCGTTTTGCCGGCAAAAATACCTGCAACAACCGCCAATGCTAAAGCAATAAGAATTTGCCAGTGCAGTTTAAGTTTGAAAAGTGTTTTAAACATGATCACCCCTTAATCAAACAAATCTTATAACCACATTTTATTCGCAGTTAAAAGCGCCATCACAATAACAGCATTTTTACTTATTATTAATTTGTTTCTGCTTCAGCTTCAAGCACCGCTTGAGAAATTGAGATATCGGCTTGAGATTTCAAATATTGCACATATGAATCATAATCAGTGTTACCCATAATTTGTACAACACGTTCGCTATCCGCTTCCCCTTTATCTGTCTCTTCAACTTTAAAAAGTGCGATCACTGCCTGACTACCTGTTGGTAAAGTGATTTTGTCCCAACTCGTTTTTGCTGCTGCTGGTTTCGGCATAGCAAAAACATGTTGTCTTATTGACGTAGATAATTTTGATTGTAATTCTGCTTTACGTTTTATCCAGCCGGTTTTATTCCATGTAGTTTCAGGATAACGTTTCGCAACAGACTCGACACTTTCATTTTTTTGTAATCGGGCAAGGATGTCAGATGTTACTTCTTGTGCTTTTTTTCCTGCGTATTCCTGTAGTAGGTTATCTTTAATGCGTACCTTCACTTTATCTAAAGCCTGTACCGATGCAACCTGATGTTCTTTAATTCTTAAAACCACTAAATGGGTATCAGATATTTCAAGCATCTCACTGTTTCGCCCTTCTTTGAGCACTTCATCACTAAAAGCCGCGCTCAGTATTTTAGGATTAGCAAAAAGTCCAGTACCACCCCGGCGCGTCATTAAAGTGCTGGTCTTAACTTTTATACCTAAACCCTCGGCAACAGGTTCAAGTGAGTCGGGCGTTTCATAACTGAGATTATTCATTTGATCTGAATCATCAAAAAAGACTTTACCTGCCAGTTCATATTGCAGCTCTTTTTTAATAGCAACTTTAACATCTGCAAAAGATTTTAATTTTCTTTCAGGTTTAATCAATATATGACGCACTTTACGTTCTTCAGGATCACCTGCACGGATATCATCCAGTTGAATAATCTGAAAACCTGCTTTTGATTTAATAACCTGACTAACTTCACCTTTCTTTAAAGCAAAAACAACTTCATCAAATGCTTCTCCGCCACCACGAGTGAGGTAACCTAAATCACCCCCCTGTTTTGCAGAACCTTTATCTTGTGAATGTTTTTTTGCTAACGCTGCAAAATCAGTGCCTTGCTGAATCTGCTTACGTAACGCGGTGATTTTCTTTTTAGCCGCAGCATTATCATCACCCTTATAATTTTCAGGTGAGCTTTCATAACGTTGCTTAACCATATCATCCGTTACTTCCTGCGCCGCAGCAATCGCATCCATATTGAGTTCAATATATTCAAGTTGTATTTTTTCAGCCGTTAAAAATAACTGACTATTTTTTTCATAATAAGATTTAATTTCATCATCACTGACTTTAACCAGATCGCGATATGATTTAACCGGAATATCAAAGTAACCGATTTCACGTTTCTGATTTTGTAATGCCGCTAAAATCTTTTGTTCTTTTTCAGTTAAAAATGCGCTTGCAGTAATTGCACTGCGCAGCTGTTGTGCAGCAATGTCACGTGATAAATCATTTTCAAACGCTTCTTCATTCATACGTTGCGCAGACAAAACTTCCTTATACATTTTTGCAGAAAATGTGCCCGCTTCTTTAAAAGCGTCATACTGTTTTATTTTTGTCAGAACTTGCTCCGGTGAAGCCATATAACCTTGTTCATAAAACATTTGATTCATTACTTCCTGAGTAATCAAACCTTGCAATACATCTGTTTTCATCCTGGTTATACCAAACATCTCTGGACGAAATTGTTCGCCAAACTGTTGGCGCAGACGTTCCTGATAATTTTGATAAGCACGCGTTAATGCAGTACTACTAATATCAACACCATTAACCGAAGCCGCGACGATTTTTGAAGCGCCGGATAAGTAACTTCCTAAACCAAATAAGGCAAAAGAAACGACAATTAAACCCACAACGATCCAAACGAATACACCCTGAGCATTATTACGAATTGCTTGCAACATAACTTAAACTTTTCTATTAATTATTAAATTGAAGATCATTATACGTTTATTATTTATTTTTGTATTTATAAATTAAACATAAAAAAAGGCACAATCCAAACAGATTGCACCTTTAGTATTTATGGCGGAGCGGACGGGACTCGAACCCGCGACCCCCGGCGTGACAGGCCGGTATTCTAACCAACTGAACTACCGCTCCTATGGTGGGTGGTACAGGGATCGAACCTGTGACCCTCGCCTTGTAAGGGCGATGCTCTACCAGCTGAGCTAACCACCCTTGCTGGAAAGCGCGCTAGTTTAGAGCATCCTTAAATGCTTTACCAGCTTTAAATCCAGGATTTTTTGATGCTTTAATTTGAATCTCTTCACCAGTACGTGGGTTGCGACCCATACGAGCGGCACGGTCACGTACTGTAAAAGTTCCAAAGCCTGCAACGGCAACTTGGCCACCACCAGCTAAAGTATCAATGATACTGCTAACCATAGTGTCAACAGCGCGTGCTGCTGCAGCTTTTGAAATGTCTGCACTTTCTGCAACGGCTTCTACGAGTTCTGATTTATTCACTTAATTCTCCCCCTATAGGAATGACAAAAAATACTGCCTTTATCTGGCAGTTTAAAATAATTATTACGTATTGATTTATACCAATGCTAACCAGACGCGGTCAAGCAATCTATGCACAGTTTACTTGTATAACCGCATAAAACCAGTCCTTTTTAGTGAGTTTGTATATTTGAACTACCTGTTTTTTTAGATTTGCTCACTTTTCCACCAGTTTTTGAGTCTGCTAGAGGTTTTGGTGAATGTACGAGTGCTACTTGTAACACTTCATCAATCCAGCGAACAGGCTTAATCTCCAGATTTTCTTTTACGTTCTCAGGAATTTCAGTCAAATCTTTACGGTTTTCTTCCGGGATAAGCACTGTTTTAATTCCAGCACGATGTGCGGCAAGTAATTTTTCTTTCAAACCACCAATGGGTAAAACTTCACCACGTAAAGTAATTTCACCCGTCATCGCAACATCGTTACGCACCTCTATACCTGTCAGGGCAGAAACTAACGCAGTGCACATGCCGACACCAGCACTTGGTCCATCCTTAGGAATGGCGCCTTCAGGTACATGCACATGAATATCTTTTTTCTCAAAAACTTCATCTTTAATACCTAAAATAGCCGCACGATTTCTCACCACTGTCATTGCAGCCTGAATGGATTCTTTCATCACATCACCGAGCTGACCGGTCACGCTGGTTTTACCTTTACCTGGCAAGACAGCCGTCTCAATGGTTAACAACTCTCCGCCAACCTCAGTCCACGCTAAACCATTAACCTGACCAACTTGATCATTTTCATCTATCACGCCATAACGGAAACGTTCTACACCTAAATATTTCTCAAGATTATCCGCTGTTATATCAACGTGAGTTATGTCCTTATCTAGTAAAATTTCTTTTACCACCTTGCGACATAATTTAGCAATTTCACGCTCTAGATTACGCACACCGGCTTCGCGGGTATAATTACGAATAATGCCTCGCACCGCTTCTTCTGCAATACTAATTTCATCTTCTTTTAAACCATTATTTTCGATCTGCTTTTTCACTAAATAACGCATTGCGATATTCAGTTTTTCATCTTCGGTATAACCTGATAAACGAATAACTTCCATTCGATCTAATAATGGTCCAGGAATGTTCATGGTATTTGAAGTTGCAACAAACATGACTTCAGACAAGTCATAATCCACTTCTATATAATGATCATTGAAAGTATGATTTTGTTCCGGATCAAGTACTTCTAATAAAGCTGAAGCAGGATCACCACGGAAGTCCATAGCCATTTTGTCAATTTCATCTAACAGGAATAGTGGATTACGTGTTTCAACTTTAGATAAGTTTTGAATAATTTTACCCGGCATTGAACCAATATAAGTACGACGATGACCACGAATTTCTGCTTCATCACGTACCCCACCTAACGCCATACGCATAAACTTACGATTTGTTGCCCGCGCTATGGATTTACCCACTGAGGTTTTACCCACACCAGGAGGCCCAACCAAACAAAGAATACGCCCTTTCATTTTTTTCATGCGTTGTTGAACAGCAAGGTATTCCAAAATACGTTCTTTTACTTTTTCTAAACCATAGTGATCGGCTTCGAGCACTTCTTCTGCTTTAGAAAGGTCACTACGAATTTTACTGCGTTTTTTCCACGGTACACCCACCATCCAGTCAAGATAGTTCCGCACAACCGTAGCTTCTGCTGACATCGGCGACATCATTTTTAATTTAGCAAATTCGGCTTTGGCTTTTTTTAACGCTTCTTTTGACATGCCTGATGTCTCGATTTTTTTCTCGAGATCATCCATTTCATTAGGCACATCATCCATGTCACCCAATTCTTTCTGGATGGCTTTCATTTGTTCATTCAGATAATACTCGCGCTGGCTTTTTTCCATTTGACGTTTAACACGTCCGCGAATACGTTTTTCAACCTGTAAAATATCAATTTCAGATTCCATTAAAACCATGAGGTGTTCAACACGCGCACGCAAATCAACAACTTCCAGAATTTTTTGTTTTTCATCCAGCTTGAGAGACATGTGTGCTGCAATGGTATCCACCATACGATCAGCTTCTTCAATACTTGAAAGTGATGTCAGAATTTCAGGAGGAATTTTTTTATTCAGCTTAACGTACTGATCAAATTGTGTTGTTAATGAACGTACCAGAACTTCTGATTCACGATCATCAACCACTTCTTCATCAAGTTCTTTAATCTGAGCAGTAAAATATTCTTCTTCTCCAAGGTAGCTCACTATGCGCGCACGTTTATTTCCCTCAACAAGAACTTTAACCGTGCCATCGGGCAGTTTAAGTAATTGTAAGATACTGGAAACCGTACCAATCTGATATAAATCTTCCTGAGTTGGTTCATCTTGCGCAGCACTTTTTTGCGCCACTAATAAAATCTGTTTGTCATTATCCATTGCCGCTTCTAAAGCCTGAATGGATTTTTCACGGCCAACAAAAAGTGGGATCACCATGTGTGGATATACCACCACATCGCGCAAGGGTAAAATAGGAATAGCGGATAATTGAGTTTCGACCATC
>JAUWUS010000085.1 GCA_030617815.1 Gammaproteobacteria bacterium | reverse complement strand
TTCAAGGGCAAATAATTCATCACAACCGCCTACATGATAATCGTCAATAAAAATTTGTGGTACAGAGGTGCGGTTGCTTCGTGTGATCATTTCTTTGTGACGCTCAGGTTGCTGGTCGACACGGATATCTTCGTATTCAATATTCTTTTGTTCGAGTAAATTTTTAGCGCGAACACAATAAGGACAAAAGGGGGTACAAAAAAATTCTACTTTAGGCATAACAAATAATCTCTATAAAAATAATAAATTGTATTTTATTTTTTAATTAACGGCAGGCTTGCATTTTCCCAAGCCATTACACCACCACTTAAATTAAACACTTGTTCAAAACCTTCTTTTCTGAGTGTTGCGCAAGCTTGTGATGAGCGGTGACCAGAGCGACAGGCAATAATGACTTTTTGCGTTTTATGTTTCTCAATATCAGCCAATCGTGTTTTTAAACTTGAAAGTGGAATGTGTAATGAGTTAATAATGTGACCGTCGCTGTATTCATTATTTTCACGGACGTCAAGAATCAAGGCATTTTCATGATTAATCATTTGGGTACTTTGTCTTGGTGAAATAGAACTGTAACCACGTAATTTTTCACCTACGAGGCTGTGAATGAGCATGAGTGAAACAAGAATAATGGCAATAACGAGAATAGTGTTATTGCTGGTAAAGGTAATAAGTTGATCCATGGTATTTTCGCAATTTAAGAGTAGGTAGAATTAAAAACCCGTGGTTATTAAAACAACCACGGGCAATGTATTTTAAAAGTAAGGATAAAAATTTAAGAGCAGGATTCGCACTCTTTACCCATTTTTTTTAAAACAAGTTCAGGTAAACAAAAGCCGGTAATGCCGCTCTGGAACAAGTTTAAACCGGCAAAGGTTGTTAACCATAACCAGTTTACATTGTGAAAGATTGGACTGGCTTCAAAACCGAGTGCTAATGATAATAAAACAACAAAGCCGGCCATAATACGAATTTTACGAGTTATAGACATAGTGTACCTTTCTATAGAATAAGTTAATTTTGCAGATAATGCCTTCAGCATGAGTAACATGTGGGCATAAAATAAATTTTAAAGTTCAGATGTGCAAAAAACTTCACGCATCATATCAATCAGGCGCAGGGTTCTGGTATCGCCGACCTTGTAATACACACGATTGGCATCTTTGCGTGAAAAAAGAATGCCTTTATCACGTAAAATAGCGAGATGTTGTGAAATATTACTTTGCGAAGTGCCCACATGTTCAACAATATCCTGAACACTGATTTCCCGATCGCCCAGAGTACAAAGTATTTTTAATCGCAAAGGATGTGACATGGCTTTGAGTGAGCGTGATGCACGTTCAATGTCTTCATCCCGTGTAATTAATGAAAGAGGTGTTGTTTCTGTCATAGCTAGTCCATCCATTACTGGAATCCCCAAATTTAATATGGTTTTATAATTGGCTTTTAATTGTGTTAATTAATAATTACAGTGTGCTCTTTATTAATAAAACATTATACAATAATCTACCAATTTGGAAGGGTTAATTAATATTTAAGTGAATTCTTCTATTCATGTCGAAAAATCGGTATCCTACCGGCAATTTGGTGGCAATTTAGCACCGTAATCAGCATCATTTTAGATTTAGTCTAAAATATAATTTGTGGTAAAAAGTAAATATTAGCTATGTCATTGAATTTAAAACCAATTGTTTTAGTCATTTTGGATGGTTTTGGCCATTCTGAAGAAATTGAGGGTAATGCGATTGCCGCGGCACATAAGCCTGCCTGGGATAAGCTGTGGGAAGAAAACCCACATACTTATATAAAGGGTTCTGGTGCCGAAGTGGGCCTGCCAGCGGAGCAAATGGGCAACTCAGAAGTGGGTCATTTAAACCTCGGTGCAGGACGGGTGGTTTATCAGGAATATACTCGTGTTAGCCGCTCGATTAAAACGGGTTCTTTTTTTAGTAATGACACATTAATTGAATCAGTCGCAATTGCTAAAGAAAATAATAAAGCGGTACATATTTTAGGCTTACTGTCAGCCGGCGGTGTGCACAGTCATGAAGATCATATTCATGCGATGTGCCAGCTTGCGGTTGAGCAAGGTGTAGAAAAAGTTTATTTACATGCTTTTCTGGATGGCCGCGATACTCCGCCTAAAAGTGCCAAAGAGTCCATTGAAGCAATGCAGGAAAAATTTACAGAGTTTGGCCATGGACGTTTTGCTTCTATTATTGGTCGTTATTACGCTATGGATCGTGATCATCGCTGGCCTCGTATTCAAAGTGCTTATGATTTAATTACTGATGGTAAAGGTGAGTTTCAGGCTGAATCTGCCATGGCAGCATTAGAAAATGCCTATGAACGTGATGAAACGGATGAATTTGTTAAAGCGACTGCGATTGTGCCAGAAGGCGAAAAAGCAGTAACCGTAGAGGATGGCGATGTGGTAATTTTTATGAATTACCGTTCAGATCGTGCCCGTCAAATTACCCGCCCTTTTATTGAAGAAGATTTTGATGCCTTTGAGCGTAAACGTGTGCCGAAGTTAGGTTGTTTTGCCAGTTTGACAGAATATCATTCTGCATATGATATTCCGGTTGCCTATCCTGCTGAGCGATTAACCAATGTTTTTGGTGATTACATATCACAGCTGGGTATGCATCAGTTGCGTATTGCTGAAACAGAAAAATATGCCCATGTGACTTTTTTCTTTAATGGCGGCCGCGAAGAACCTTTTGAATTTGAAGATCGTATTTTAGTACCGTCACCCGATGTTGCAACCTATGATCAGCAACCCGAAATGAATGCGATTAAGTTAACTGATCACATGATTGAAGCCATGGAAAGTGGTAAGTATGACGTTATTATTTGTAACTATGCTAACGCAGATATGGTTGGGCACAGTGGTAAATTTGATGCCGCAGTAAAAGCCATTGAAACCCTTGATGATTGTTTGGCGCGTTTACTGCTTTCTATTGAGAAGGCGGGTGGCGAGATGCTAGTTACTGCTGATCATGGCAATGCAGAAATGATGTTTAATAAAGAAACCGGTCAGCCTCATACCGCACATACAACAAACCCTGTGCCTTTTGTTTACGTTGGACGCAAAGCAAAAATGGCAAGTACTGGTGCGTTATCCGATGTTGCACCGACGATGCTTTATTTAATGGGTGTTGAACAACCGGCTGAAATGACAGGGCGTTCATTAATTGGTCCGTGTGAAGATGAAAATCAACCGAGTCTCATTTAATGTTAAAAACCTCTGAAAGAATAAAATCATTCAGAGGTCTTTTTTACCTTATCCCTTTTCTTTTCCTTTCTTTTGCACCTTCTATACAGGCTGATTTTGACTCAGAGTTAGATGATGAACAACGTCAGGAAAAAAAACTAGAGCTTGAAAGATTACGCCAGCGCATGGGCGAGTTACGACAAAAAATAGAAAAACAACAACAACAAAAAGATTTTGCGACTACATTTTTAAAAGATATTGAAGTGCGTATTGGTGAGCGTGCGTATATTTTAAAAAAAACCAATCGTTATTTGCGCAAACAAAAACGTGAATTAAAAAAATTAAAACAACAACAACAACAAACCAGGAATGAACTTGCCAGTCAGCGTAATATTTTAAGTCAGCAAATTCGGGCAGCTTATATGATAGGCCGGCAAGAATACCTTAAGTTACTTTTAAACCAGGAAAATCCTGCCGCAATTGGAAGAACATTAACGTATTATGATTATTTTCATAAAGCCCGCAGTCATCACATTGATGAGGCAGTTGCTAGTATTGAAAAGCTTGATCGTTTAACGGTTGAGGTAAAAATAAAAACAAAAGAATTAACGGTTTCGCGAAAACAACAACAAGTTGAAAAACAGAAGCTGGAAGATGACTTTATTGAGCGCAGTATTATTATAAAAGAAATGGAAAAAAATATTGCTGATAAAGGTATTCGGTTGACAAAATTTATCGCTGACGAGCAATTATTACAACAGCTATTAAAAGACATTCGTAAGATCATGCCATCGAGTTTAACGGAAATTGACAAACGTGAAACTTTTAGTAAACGTCGTGGTCGATTAAAGTGGCCGGTAAAGGGTAGTGTTAAACGACTTTTTGGTAAATCACGGAAGGCTGCGAAGTTAAAATGGAACGGTGTACTTATTTCCAGCACCGAAGGCAAAGATGTAAAAGCTATTTCGCATGGCCGAGTCGCTTATGCCGACTGGTTACGAGGTTACGGTATGCTGGTGATTATTGATCATGGCGATGGTTACATGACCTTGTATGGCTACAATCAGGCACTATATAAAGAGACAGGTGACTGGGTTGAAGAAGGTGAAGTTATTGCTGCGGTTGGTCGTAGTGGTGGTCAGTTAAAAAGTGGCTTATATTTTGAAGTGCGGGTGAAAGGGAAACCGAGTAATCCAACTAAATGGTGCCGAAGTTAAGAAGACGAATCGTTAAGACGTCAAGAAAATCAAAAAAATGGACCACAGAGGACACGGAGGTTCGCAGGGTTTTATTTTTCTTTCCTCTGCGAACCTCCGTGTCCTCTGTGGTTAAAGTTAATGCTTAAGCCTGTAATAATGATATTTTTAAGGATTTTTGCATAATTGAGGGGCAAGTTATTGATTTTTCTTTAAAATCAGCAAGATAATGTGATACTTTGGTAAAAGCATCAAAAATGATAGCAATGTGAAGTTTTAGGTTAAAGGACAGTAAATGAACAGCATGACACGTAATACTCTTATTCTTAGTTTAGGGCTGCTGCTCGGCGTTATGTTGGCAGTCGGGCAAGGTGTTTTAGCGGAAAAGGAAAATTCGGCATATTCAACGCAATCTATTCCGCTCGAGGATATACGCTCTTTGAGTGAAGTCTTTGGCAAGGTCAAACAAAATTATGTTGAAGAGATTGAAGATAAAGTTTTGCTGGAAAATGCGATTCGCGGCTTGCTTAGTGGTTTAGATCCTCATTCAGCGTATTTAGATAAAGAGGCATTTACAACATTGCGCGAAGGTACCAGCGGAGAGTTCGGTGGTTTAGGTATTGTTGTTGGAATGAAAGATGGTTTTGTAAATGTTATTTCTCCTATAGATGATACTCCAGCAGAAAGAGCGGGAGTTAAGTCAGGTGATTTAATTATTCGATTAGATGATCAAAATGTTAAAGGCATGACTCTGGAAGATGCCGTTAATGTTATGCGTGGTAAACCCAAAACAGATATTTTATTGACGATTGTGCGTGAGGGTGAGGATAAGCCACTTAAAATTAAAATAACACGTGCAGTTATTAAAATCCAAAGTGTACGCAGTAAAACATTAGCCAAAGGTTTTGGTTATATTCGTGTTTCAGCTTTTCAGGAACGCACGGGTGCAGATTTACGAAAAGCTATTTCTAAATTAAAAAAAGCCAATAACAAAAAACTGAAAGGTTTAGTTCTGGATCTACGAAATAATCCTGGTGGTTTATTGGGCGCCGCGGTTGAAGTGTCAGATGCATTTTTAGAAGGTGGTATCGTTGTTAGTATTAAAGGCCGCGACGCATCGAATACGACAACATACAGTGCAAAAGGTATGGATTTAATTAACGAAGCACCCATTGTTGTTTTGATTAATGGTGGTTCAGCTTCGGCTTCTGAAATTGTTGCCGGTGCATTACAGGATCATAAACGTGCCATTATTATGGGCACGCAGTCATTTGGTAAGGCTTCTGTACAAACAGTTGTTCCGCTGGGTAACGGCAGTGCACTAAAATTAACAACTGCGCGTTATTACACGCCGTTAGGAACTTCTATTCAGGCAAAAGGTATAACGCCTGATATCATGCTTGATGATGTGAAAGTGACAAAAAGAGAAGATAATGGTTTTGAGCCAACTAAAGAAAAAGATTTATCCCGACACCTGAAAAATGGTGATGCAGATGAAGATGAAGATGAAGAAAATGGAAATAATGGAAAAGACAGCAAAGAGCTAAACGAAAAGCTAGTCTTAGCCAAAGAAGATTATGCCTTATATGAAGCTTTAAATTTATTAAAAGGTATTAGTTTGCTTAAACAATTACAATAACAAATAACACTAATATAAAGTGTTAAAACAAAATCAAATTATTCAAAATGGATTTTGTTTTTTATTCATTGGCCTGCTATCACTTATAACGTTAGTGGCACAGGCTGATGAGCCCCCTATTACTCACATTGCAATTGCAAACGATCCTGATTTTAATCAACCTGCCATTAGCATTATTATTGATGACATGGGTTATCGCTTAAAATCAGGTTCCCGCGCAGTTAATTTATCAGGTGCCATAACCTATTCTTTTTTACCCCATGCTCCTTATGTCAAACATTTATCACGACTTGCACATGAACAAAGTAAGGAAGTGATGTTGCATTTGCCAATGGAAGCAGAAAGTGGAAAAAAATTAGGACCAGGTGGATTAACAGAAAATATGACAGAGAAAAATTTTATTGAAGTTTTAGAGTCTAGTATTAATTCTATTCCTTATGTTAGCGGCTTTAATAATCACATGGGTAGCTTGCTAACCAAAAATGAACTATGGATGACAAGGTTGATGCGCCAGGTTGCTGTAGATAAAAAATTATTTTTTGTTGACAGTAAAACGACAAGCAATAGTATTGCTTTGAAGGTTGCGCGTGCAGAAGGTTTGTCAAGTATCCGGCGAGATATTTTTATTGATCATGAAAATTCGAAAAAATTTATTCAAAAGCAACTTGAAAAATTAATTAAAAAAGCGCAACAAAAGGGAACTGCGCTCGCTATTGCTCATCCAAAAAAAACAACCTTAGCAGTATTGGAAGAATGGTTACCAGAACTGGAGAAAAGGGGAATAAAACTTGTTTCAGTGTCTGAGCTTATTAAGTTACAGCAACAAAGAAGACTCGTATTATGGAAAAAGCCAATACAACATTAGAACATACTCCTTTGGTTCTTGTTCCTTTAGCGCAAGGGTGTGAAGAACTTGAAGCGGTTACGATTACTGATTTATTAACGCGTGCCGGCATTAACGTTGTTACCGCAGGGCTTGACCAGAAAACTGTCATTGCCAGTCGTGGTATGAAATTAGTAGCGGATAATTTACTGGATGATGTTTTAGAAAAAGATTTTGATATGATTGTTTTGCCTGGTGGCTTGCCTGGAGCAGATCATTTAAATAATGATCATCGGATTCAAACAATTGTAAAAAGGCTGGCAGCTAATAATAAATATACTGCAGCTATTTGTGCAGCACCGAGAGTATTAGCTACAGCAGGTTTACTAGAAGGAAAACACGTCACCAGCTTTCCCGGTGCATTAGATAATTTTCCGGTAAATAATTTGAGTTATGAAGAAAGTGCTGTTGTAGTCGATGCTAAGATTGTTACTTCAAGAGGCCCTGGCACAGCCATGGATTTTAGCTTGACCTTAATTGAACTGTTAATGGGCAAAGAAAAACGTGATGAAGTAGAAGCAGCATTACAAAGGGAAAAAAATTAAATGCGCATTATTGAAGTCATAACCGATCACGGTCATGTTGACACCTTGCGCGGCATTGCTGCACAGCAAGAAATTATTGATATTTGGGTTGGTCATAATGATGAAGATGGTCGTTGCAGTACCCGATTGCTAGTGAGACCGGAAAAGCAACAAGCAGTTATTGATGCTTTGCAATCTTTATTATCCACAGCCGAGAATACCCGTTTATTGGTTTTACCTGTTGAAGCCACATTACCGCGGTTAGAAGAAGATAATTCAGCAGAAGAAAAACAAAAAACAGTCACTCGTAGTAGAGAAGAACTTTATCAAAAAATAGTTGCGGGTGCGAAACTCGATAGTAATTTTATGTATATGGTTATTATGTCAACCATTGTTGCGGCTATCGGCTTGCTTGAAGACAATGTAGCGGTTGTTATTGGTGCAATGGTTATTGCGCCTTTATTAGGCCCCAATATGGCGCTGGCTTTTGCCACAACATTGGGTGAAGGTAAATTACTCTGGTTAGCATTAAAAGCAAATATTGCAGGACTCTTTACTGCGTTAGCGCTTTCTATTTTAATTGGTTTTATCTGGCCGTTAAATTTTGACAGTCATGAATTAATGATAAGAACCGATGTGGGTATGGACGGTATTGTTCTTGCCCTGGTATCTGGAGCAGCAGCAGTATTGGCTTTAACCGCGGGCTTGTCTAATTCATTAGTTGGAGTAATGGTGGCTGTTGCAATATTACCGCCGACTGCAACGGTGGGACTGATGTTAGGTTCTGGTCATTACCAGTATGCATTAGGTGCGGCATTATTACTTGCGGTGAATATTGTTTGCGTTAATCTTTCATCAAACATTACTTTTTTGCTTAAAGGTATAAAACCAAGAACATGGTTTGAAAAGAAAAAAGCAAAACAGTCGAAAATAATATTAATTCTTTTTTGGCTTATCGTACTTGTAGTATTAGTAATGGTGGTAAATGTCCGGCAAC
>JAUWUS010000012.1 GCA_030617815.1 Gammaproteobacteria bacterium | reverse complement strand
TTATCTGCAGTAAAACGACAGAATTTTCTACGACGGAAATGACGTGCCATCTTTATGCTCCTTCTTCTGTTTTAGCTTCTTCAGCTTTAGTTTCTTCAACTTTAGTTTCTTCAACTTTGGCTTCTTCAGCAGGTTTAGTTTCTGCTGGTGCAGCTGCTACCGGTTTTTCTTCACGGCTAGTACGATTAGGACGATCATCACGACCTCGGCTATCGCGCTCTTCAGTTTGCGCCATAGGTGAAGGTTCAGTAATCGCAGCTTTACGACGAATAACTAAATTACGTAGAACAGCATCATTAAAACGGAAACCACTTTCCAGCTCATCCAATGTGGCTTGATCACATTCAATGTTCATCATTACATAATGCGCTTTGTGGATTTTTTGGATTTGGTAAGCCAGTTGACGGCGTCCCCAATCTTCTAAACGATGGATAGTTCCTTTTGCATCTTCGATCAGTTTACGATAACGATCGATCATTGCTGGAACCTGTTCACTTTGGTCAGGGTGGACCAAAAACACGATTTCGTAGTGTCTCATAGCGCTCCTCGTGGCTATTGAGCCTCCCGAACTATTCGGTGAGGCAAGGAGTTAATCAAATTGTAGCTGTCACCCAACATTCTGGGATAAACAGGGGCGGGATTTTACTCAAAAATTGGCTGATCTACAAGAGAAATGGGGCTAAATCTGGTTATTTCGCTATTTTGTTCTCTGGCGCACAGCTTCATATAGACATACCCCGGCACTCACTGAGACATTTAGGCTCTGCACCGTGCCTAACATGGGTAATTTAACCAAAGAATCGCAGCTTTCAGCCGTTAAACGGCGCAAACCCTTCCCTTCTGCGCCTAATACCAGCGCCAGTGAACCGGTTAAATCAGCCTGATATATATCCTGCTCCGTTTCTAGAGAAGTACCAATCATCCATACGCCAGATTGTTGTAATTCTCGCATGGTGCGGGCCAAATTAGTCACCTGAATAAAAGGTACCGTTTCAGCGGCTCCACAGGCAACTTTGCGAACAACAGAGGTTAATCCAGAGGCTTTGTCTTTTGGCGCTATGACCGCATGTACACCGGCAGCATCCGCGGTGCGTAAACAGGCACCTAAATTATGCGGATCTTGCACACCATCCAAAATGAGTAAAAAGGCGGGAACCGATAAATTTTCAATCAGTTGTTTTAACGTTTTTTCATTACCCGCAGGCGTGTCTTTGCTTTGGGCTACAACACCTTGATGATTCGCATTTTCACCAACGAGTTTGTCAAGAACATCACGCTTAACCCGTTCTGGTTTAACGTTAGCATCGTGAGCCAGTTGCAGAATATTTTTAGCTTTGGCATCACGACGTGAATTTTCCAACCAGACTTTAGAAACCATTTCTGGCTCACGTTCCAGTACTGCCTGAACCGCATGCAAACCATAAACATAATGTAAATTATTCTCTGCCATGGTGAATTATTTTTTCTTTTTGTCTTTCTTTTTTTTCTCTTCGAGTCTTTTTTTCGCTTTTTTATTGAGCTTCTTTTTTTTATGCCTTATTTTTTTGCCATCTGCATCTCTTTTACTACTAGCAACTTTCTTTCCCGATGTTTTTTTACTGGCACTTTTCTTTTTTGACTTATTTTCAGAAGTATCTTCTTGCGCTTCTTTTTTCTTTCTTGCAGCCGTTTTTCTTGGTGTTCTTTGTGCGGAAACTAAATCAAAATCAATTTTTTTATCTTCAAGATTAACCTTTGCCACACTCACTACAAGATGATCGCCTAAGCGAAAAACTTGTCCGCTACGTTCGCCAACTAAACGATGGTGTGCAGCATCAAAATGATAATAATCATTATCCAGTGAAGTGATATGAATCAAACCTTCAACATAAATTTTATCCAGCTCAACAAAAACACCAAAACCGGTAACGCTGGTGATGGTACCTTCAAAAACTTCACCGACTTTATCCATCATAAATTCGCACTTAAGCCAATCTACTGCATCACGTGTCGCTTCGTCTGCACGACGTTCAGTTTGAGAACAATGTTCACCCAGGTTTTGCATTTTATTATGAGTGTAATAATAATTATCTGCTTCACCACCGCGAATAACGTGGCGAATAGCACGGTGCACTAATAAATCAGGGTAACGTCTAATCGGCGAAGTAAAGTGGGCATAGGCTTCATGAGCTAAACCAAAGTGGCCATTATTATCCGGGGTATAAACTGCTTGTTGTAAACTGCGTAATAAAACAGTTTGAATCAAATGCATATCAGGACGCTCCTGAATACTTGCAAGTAACTCAGCATAATCACCCGGCCCCGGATTTTCACCACCCGCCAGCGTAAGTCCAACTTCCGCTAAAAACTCTTTTAAACCTTCTATTTTAGCTTCCTTAGGACTGCCATGGACACGATATAACGCTGGCATATTATTTTTAAGTAAATATTTTGCCGCGCTGACATTAGCCAGGATCATGAATTCTTCAATCAGTTTATGTGCATCGTTTCTAACCAGGGGAACAATACGATCAATCTTGCGATCCTCACCAAACACAATACGTGTTTCGGTAGTGTCAAAATCAATTGCACCACGTTTTTTACGACGTTTTAATAACACTTTAAACAACTGATGCATTTCTAATAACTGAAGTACAAAATCTTTGTGTTTTTTACGTAAATCACTATCTTCACTTTCAATAATGTCGGCCACTTTGGTATAAGTAAAACGACAATGAGAACGCATCACCCCTTCAAAGAAATGATGTGAGATAACTTTTCCTTTATTATCCAGTTGCATTTCACAAACCATGCAAAGACGATCCACTTCCGGATTAAGCGAACACAAACCATTGGATAAAACTTCGGGTAACATGGGAATAACCCGTTCAGGAAAGTAAACAGATGTACCACGTTCATGGGCTTCTTTATCTAATGCGGTATCAAGTTCAACGTAATGGGATACATCGGCAATTGCGACCAGTAAACGCCAGCCTTTATCATTTGCTTCAACAAAAACCGCATCATCAAAGTCACGCGCATCTTCACCATCAATAGTTACCAAAGGTAAGTCTCGAATATCGACTCGGCCTTTTTCATTTTTTGCTGACTCAGGGACATCACGACTTAAGCCTTTAATTTCAGCCTCAACTTCATTTGACCAGTTTGTTGCAATACCATGCGAACGCATCGCAATATCAATTTCCATACCGGCAGCCATATGTTCACCGAGTACTTCAACTACTTTACCGATGGCCTGGCGATGACGGGTTGGTTGTTCCACAATCTCAACCGAAACAACCTGACCATGATGAGCGTTACCGACATTTTCTTGCGGCACTAAAATATCATTGCTGATTCGTTTATTATCCGCAACAACATAACCTACACCACTCTCAATAAATAACCGCCCCACTATAAAAGGATGGGCTCGTTCCAGTACTTCAACCAGGGCACCTTCACGGCGCCCTTTTCTATCAACACCGGCAATACGCACAATAGCCCGATCACCATGAAACAAACGACGCATTTGAAATGCGGTCATAAATAAATCATCTGAGCCATCTTCAGGCACAAGAAAACCAAAACCATCGGCATGACCAATAATACGTCCGGTCAATAAATCCATTTTGCTGATCAAGGCGTATTCTTTTTTACGGTTAAACATGAGTTGACCATCACGTTCCATCGCACGTAATCGGCGACGCAACGCTTCCAGCCCATTTTCATCAGATAAGCCTAATAAATCAGATATTGCAGCACGATCCAGCGGCTGTCCCGCAGCTTCTAATTGTTCAATAATATATTCACGACTGGGGATCGGATTATCATATTTGCTCGATTCTCGTTGAGCATGTGGATCGCTTATATTTTTGTTGTCTTTACTATTATTCATTGGAATTGGATATACGCCTGTTATAAAAGGGGTGAAAACTGGAAAACATCGATTTTACTACAAAATACCGGCGACTGCCTAAATTTAAACAGTCATGATTGACACACTCTAATAGTCTCGGTAAAGTCGCGACCTCACACCTTTGCCGAGGTGGCGGAATTGGTAGACGCGCTAGCTTCAGGTGCTAGTGAGCTTTGGCTCGTGGAGGTTCAAGTCCTCTTCTCGGCACCAAATTTTATAGAACACACTGCCAGACATCATTTAGAATACAAGATAGAAGTATAAAAAAAGCCTGTCTTGTGACAGGCTTTTTTTTGCATAATTAATTTTAATCGTAAGGATGTCGCAATACCATTGTATCAACACGATCCGGGCCCGTTGAAATAATATCAACGGGAACACCAACAATCTCTTCAATTTTCTTGATATAGGCTTTGGCATTTGCAGGCAAGTCATCATAGTTTTGAACGCCTACAGTGCTTTCTGTCCAACCCGGCATTTCAATGTATTTAGGAATACATTGCTCATACGCATCCGCACCAATCGGTGGTGCATCTACTTGTACACCGTCATGATCATAACCCACTGCAATGCGTAAGGTTTCAATACCATCAAGTACATCCATCTTGGTTAAACAAATACCGGTCAATGAATTTATTTGTGCAGAGCGACGTAAACATACTGCGTCTAACCAGCCACAGCGACGAGCACGTCCGGTTGTTGCACCAAACTCATGACCTTCTTTTGCTAAATGTGCTCCGACAGGATCATTAAGATCTTCACCATCATACAATTCTGTTGGGAAAGGACCAGCACCAACACGCGTGGTGTAGGCTTTAGTGATACCTAAAACATAGTCAATGTCTTTTGGACCAACACCTGTACCGGTTAAAGCACCACCGGAAGTTGGGTTTGATGAAGTTACATAAGGATAAGTACCATGATCAATATCAAGTAATGTACCTTGAGCACCTTCAAACATAATGTTTTCACCTGCAGCATGCATGTCATGCAACATACCGGTTACATCCGCCACCATTGGACGAATCACTTCTGCCATTTCTAATCCGTAATCCAGCACTTCCTGAAAATCGACAGTCGGTACCTTGAAATATTTTTTTAAAGCGAAGTTGTGGTAATCCAGTACTTCACCTAAACGTGCAGCAAAACGTTCACGGTGTAACATGTCACCGACTTTTAAACCACGACGCGAAATTTTATCTTCATAAGCCGGACCAATACCACGACCTGTTGTACCAATGGCTTTTTTGCCGCGCGCAATTTCACGCGCCTGGTCGAGTGCAATGTGATAAGGCAGAATTAAAGTACAGGCTTCACTGATATATAAGCGACCAGCAGTATCAATACCGTTTTCTTTTAACATATCCAGTTCTTTAACAAGAGCATCGGGAGCTAAAACTACACCATTACCAATCATGCATTTAACGTTCTCACGTAAAATACCTGATGGAATTAAATGTAAAACCGTTGTTTTGCCGTCAATAACTAAAGTATGACCGGCATTATGACCACCTTGAAAACGCACAACTGCATTAGCACGTTCTGTCAGTAAATCAACGACTTTACCTTTGCCTTCATCACCCCATTGAGTGCCAACAATAATGACATTCTTACCCATAATTAAACCTATTATTTAAATTTATAAATTTTTAACTTGCCAGCCCGAGCCGTCGTTCTTTAACTGACGATCACAAAGCATGTCTTTTGCATTGCCCGTTTGTCCGGGTAAAGCACAAATAACCTTTTCGCCTTGCTGACGTAATTCTAAAATTGCTTTTTGTAACTCAACGTCATTGTCCGCGGGTGCATAAATAGCTGCAACCTGATTATTTTTATGCGTCGATAATGAAAGCAGTGTTTTAAGGTCTGTACTGAACCCAGTAGCGGGACGAGCACGGCCAAACACTTCACCAATGTCGTCATAACGCCCACCTAAAGCAAGCGCCTGGCCTCGACCAGCCACATATGCAGCAAAAACGGTACCGGTGTGATAGTGATAACCACGTAACTCGGCTAAATCATAATGCACTTCGATATCGGGTAAACGTTTTTTAAGTAATGCAGCAACATTGGTTAATTCATTCAATGCGTTTAACACGCCCTTACCCATTTTTTTCAAAACAGTTTTTGCTTCATCTAAAACTGACTCATCACCATTCAAATTTGTGAGTGCAGCAAGCGCAGTGGCTACTTTTGAGTCCAGTTTCCATTCTTTTAAATACGCAGCAATTTCAGTATTTGCTTTGCGTTGTAAACTATCAAACAAAGTGGCTTCCTGTTCTTCACTTAAGCCGGCTTGTTTAACCAGTTCACGGTAAATACCAACATGACCTAAATCAACAAAGGGTGCTTCAATACCTGAAACATTCAGGGTTTCCAACATTAACATTATCACTTCAACGTCACTTTCAATGCCCGCGTGACCATAGAGTTCCGCACCGACCTGTATCGGGCTACGTGAACCGGCAAAACCATCGGTACGCGTATGTAAAACAGTGCCGATGTAACATAAGCGAGTTGGGGTTTCACGGTTTAACTGGTGCGCATCTATACGCGCAACCTGTGGTGTCATATCTGCTCGCACACCCATCAAACGTCCGGTCAATTGATCGGTCAGTTTAAAGGTTTGTAAATCAAGATCATTACCGGTACCGGTTAACAATGATTCCAGGTATTCAATGAAAGGAGGCATGACCAGCTCATAACCCCACGTTGCATACATGTCTAATAATTGCCGACGCAACTGTTCCAGTCGTTTTGCCTGCTCAGGCAAAACTTCTTCAATTCCTTCGGGTAATAACCAGCGGTCAGTTTTATTCATTATTTTTATTTATATTAGATTTTATTTAAAGATTTATTAAAGTGTAAAAAAATAAACGACAGCTGCACCAATCGACATACTGATTAAGCCCATTACACGCAGAGTACCTTCATTCATTTCTCTTATTGTACTCATGGTCTGCTTAAACGCTTTTGGGTTCAGTGATGGCAATAAGCCTTCTATCACCAACACTAAACCCAATGCTATCCATAATGAATCCCACATTCTAAAAACTTATTTTGATTTTTTAAAATATTTAAAGAAATCAGAACTTGGATCAATCACCATAAGATCGTTTTGCGCATTAAATGAATTTTTGTATGCGGTTAAGCTACGATAAAAAGAATAAAATTCTTTATCTTTATTATAGGCCTTTGCATAAATTCCCGCAGCTTTACCATCGCCATCACCACGTGTTTTTTCAGCATCGCGATAGGCTTCAGCAAGTGTTACTGTACGTTGACGATCTGCATCTGCACGAATTTTTTCTGCTGCTTCTGCACCGCGCGAACGATAATCTTTTGCGACACGGGTACGTTCAGCTTCCATACGTCGGTAAACAGAGTTACTAATATCTTCACTAAAATCAATACGTTTTACCCTAACGTCAACAACGGCAATACCAAACTTTTTAACCTGCTCATTCGCAACAGTTGTACTGGTGCTCATGATTGCCTCACGTTCACCGGATATCACATCCTGAATCGTGCGCTTACTAAATTGATCTCGCAAACTGTCATTTACAATAGTGTACAAACGTTCTGCAGCAATACGTTCATTACCACCGGACATTGCTTTGTAATATGTTGCCACATCGTTAATGCGCCATTTTACAAAAAAATCAACATTGACGTTTTTCTTTTCTTTGGTCAGATAATTTGCCGGACGTGCATCCAGCGTTAAAATACGTTTATCAAACTTTTTAACATTGTTGACCAGCGGCATTTTAAAATGAATACCCGGCGTAAATTCTGACTCAACGATTTCACCTAAACGAAACTTTAAGGCTAATTCTCTTTCATCAACAATAAAGATGGACATTAAGCCAATAACTAAAATAACAACGGCGGTAATTAAACCTGAAGTTTTTATATCAAACATGATTAACGACCTCCCCGGTCACGTAAAAGATCACGTGAACGTGATGAATTATTATTTGTAGAGTCAGGTAATGATTGTTTCATATCCTCTAAATCTTGCGCACTTAAACCTGAACCCTGACGTGAACCTAAACGATCCAATGGCAGATACATAAGATTATTGCCTTTCTTTACATCAATCATTACTTTATTACTGCTACCTAAAACAGACTCCATGGTTTCTAAATAAAGACGTTCACGAGTAACCGTTGGAGCTTTTTTATACTCAGTTAATATTTTAATAAAACGATTAGTTTCACCATTTGCTTTAGCAATAATTTCATCACGATAAGCAGCCGCTTCCTGCCCCATACGTGCAGCTTTACCCCGCGCTCTTGGCAAAATATCATTTGAATAGGCTTCTGCCTCATTCACTAAACGTTCTTTATCTTCACGTGCTTTAATTGCATCATTAAAGGCATGTTGTACTTGCTCAGGCGGTTGTGCATTTTGCATATTTAAATTGGTTACAACCAAACCCGTTTTATAGACATTCAGAATTTTTTGCATTAAATCTTTTGTCTCGTTTGCAACCTGAACACGACCATCTTTAATAACGAAATCCATACCGTTTTTGCCGACAATTTCACGCATCGCTGTTTCAGTGACCTGGCGTAATGTCGTATCAGGATCCCTGACATTAAAAATATAGTCTTTTGCGTTACTGACTTTGTATTGAACCGCAAACTGAATATCGACAATATTTTCATCTTTGGTCAACATCAGTGATTCATGTGTTGTTGCACCAATATTGACACTGCGCACACGTTCAACATCAACAATTTCAACTGTCTCAATAAAACGGGGATACCAGTGCGGGCCTGGTGAGGTAATACGGTCAAAGCCACCAAATCGCAAAACAACCCCTTCACGGCCTTCATCGACAATATAAATACCAGAAAATCCCCAGAGGACAAGCAAAACAGCTGCAATAAAACCAAAGCCTTTTGCGCCACCTTGTGCACTGCCACCACCGGATTTACCACCTTTACCGCCAAACAAACTGGTGACTTTTTCATTCAACTTTTTGAATACTTCATCCAGATCAGGGGGGCCATCCTGCTTATTACCGCCTTTATTGCCCCATGGATCTTTTGAGCCATTACCACCACCGGGTTCATTCCAGGCCATTTCTTGATTAGGCCCATTCAATTTTGAAATATCTTCTTTCGACATTTTGGTGCTCACCATTTGTTTTTAAAATTAGGTTAATTATGTACGTCACACGAAAGGCTGACATTCTATTGGGCTTAGGCTTCTGCCGCAAGCTGGACGGCAGCCTGATTTTCAACGATATACTGATCCGCGGCTTCATGTTTCACTAATACCTCCCAATCAGCGCGTCGCAGTGTGATATCCATCATCCAGCCCCCTGTTTCCTGAGTTTCATCCAAATTGACCACACCCGTTTCAAACAAGCGTGCATGCAGTTTTCCGGCGCTGGCCGGCAATGCAAGAATACGGTGAATCATATCCGTATTGACCCGTTCAGCCATGGCTTCATTGAGTAAATCCAATCCCTCGCCACTTAATGCAGAAACCCAAACTCGTATCGGCACACCGGCTTCATCACGATCAATGCGAGGTGACATACCCTCGAGTAAATCTATTTTATTAAATACCAGCAATTGTGGCCTGTCTTCAGCATCAATCGCCTGCAACACCAAATTCACTTGCGTCATGTTGTCATCACGCTCATCGCTGGAGGCATCAACCACATGCAGTAATAAATCAGCATCCTGAGTTTCTTTTAAGGTCGAGCGAAAAGCCGCAACCAAATCATGTGGCAACTGACGAATAAAGCCAACCGTATCGGCCAATACAACCGGAAAACCGGCAGGTAACTTTACCCTTCTTAAGGTTGGATCCAGTGTGGCAAAGAGCTTATCTGCCGCATAAACCTCAGCATTAGTTAAATTATTAAATAACGTTGATTTGCCCGCATTGGTATAACCGACTAAAGAAATTGTTGGGATATCTGCTTTTTTACGTGCACGTCGCCCTTGCTCACGTTGACGCTGCACCTTTTCCAAACGCTGTTTTAAAGTACGAATCCGGTGGCCGATTAACTGGCGATCTGTTTCCAGCTGGGTTTCACCAGGGCCACGTAAGCCAATACCACCTTTTTGCCGTTCAAGGTGGGTCCAGCCACGAACTAAACGGGTCGATAAATGACGTAATTGTGCCAGTTCAACCTGAAGCTGACCTTCATGACTGCGCGCGCGCTGAGCAAAAATATCTAAAATAAGACCGGTGCGATCCAGCACCTGACATTCGAGCAATGCTTCGAGATTACGCTCCTGAACGGGGGATAAATCGTGGTCGAAGAGCACTACATCGGCTTCTTCACTTAAAACCATGTCACGAATTTCGTCCGCTTTACCGGTACCGACAAAATAACGCGGATGCGGTGAACTACGTGAGCCTGTTACAACCGCAACAGGCTCAGCACCCGAAGAAAGAGCTAGCTCTTTAAATTCTTCGAGGGACTCATCATCAAATCCAGTATGCAAATTGAGGTGAACGAGTACCGCACGTTCGCCACCTTGAGGACGTTCAAACAAGCAAGATACCCTCAGTTAAAACATGCTTAAAATAATTAAACATTACCGCCCTGACTGTCCGAACCTTTACTTTCTTCAGTGGAAATCGACGCTTTTATATTACGTGCAGGAACAACCGTTGAAATAGCATGCTTATAAACCATTTGACTAACCGTATTTCGCAGCAAGACAACAAACTGATCAAAAGACTCAATTTGGCCCTGAAGTTTAATACCATTTATCAGAAAAATTGATACGGGAATACGTTCTTTACGCAAGGCATTAAGAAATGGATCTTGCAGAGATTGGCCTCTACTCATAATTATTATCTCCAACTATTATTGTTATTAATGGATAGATGAAAACACCAGGTTTCATACTATCTTTAATACACACCGCAACATCGTTGACCAAAAAGTCGTCTAACGACCGCTAACAAAACTGTTAATCTACTATTATCTAGATAGGTACTCTTTAACAGTTTTCAAGACATTTTCCTGAATATGTTGCATCGAATCTCGACTTAAATCGTAAATAGTTAAGTCTTTTTCCGAGCGCAACCAGGTTAATTGTCTTTTTGCCAGCTGGCGTGTAGCAATGACACCTCTTTCTTGCATTTCAGTATAGTCTATTATTCCATCAAGATAGTCCCAAACCTGACGATAACCCACCGCCCTGATAGCCGGTAAATCCTGATGCAAATCCCCCCTGTTTCGTAATGTTTTTACTTCATCAATCAATCCCTGCTCCAGCATTTGCGAAAAACGCTTTTCAATCCGTTGATGCAACAGAGCACGATCAGAAGGGATAAGTGCAAGTTTGAGTACTTGATAAGCTAAAGGTTCCGCCTTTTGTTCTTTTTGTAACTGGCTCATGGCAGTGCCCGTCATTTCATATACTTCTAAAGCGCGTGAAATACGCTGTGGATCGTTCGGATGAATACGCTCCGCCGCTTCAGCATCTACCTCGGCTAACCGTTGATGCATTTTTTCCCAACCTATTTCCTTTGCTTGTTGTTCTAATTTTTTCCGGATCACCTCATCTGATTCGGGTAATTCAGATAAACCCTGTAGTAAGGCTCGAAAATACAACATCGTGCCACCCACCAACAAAGGAATACGGCCCACCTGGATAATCTTTGCTATTTCCTTTAATGCATCTTTTCGAAATCGTGCAGCAGAATAAATTTCTAAAGGATCAACCACATCAATTAAACGATGGGGTGCTTTTTGCAACTCTTCAACACTCGGTTTGGCAGAACCAATTTTCAAACCACGATAAACCATAGCAGAATCGACACTAATAATATCGACAGGAAAATGTTCGGTTAAATAAATAGCCAGATCCGTTTTACCCGATGCCGTTGGACCCATTAAACAAATTATTTTAGGTAAAGAAGAAGACATTTTATTTTTTAAACCAAATAGAAAAATCTTCATCTGAAATTTGATGATAATAATTTTTACTTTGTTCTAACCCACACTCTTCCAAATCACGTAACAACGTATTCCACTCTGTTGGGTCATCACTAAAATCATCGTTAACAATAATTTCAATCAAAGCCGTTAAACAATCCTGTTCATTCATGTCTATAACATTAATAAGCTGCTTAAGGCTTTGTTTAAGGTCTGTTGCATTTAACATCGCCGGAACCTGCCGTACCATTATTTCATTCTCACCAAGTAGCGCAAATTCAAAACCCAGTTGTTGCAAGTTGTTTTTATATTGTTCCAGCCAATTCTCAGCATTAACTTTCAAATGAAGACTAAAAGGGATAAGTACCGGTTTGGAAATCAATTTATTATGTTCAGTTAAAGCAAGTCCAACTTGCTGCTTAAGTAAACTTTCTCTTGCTTGCAACAACTGCACCACCAATAAACCTTGTTGATTTTGTGCAAGTAAATAATTATTTTTCAATTTTGCTATCGCGATACCTAATGGTTTATTCACATCGTCGGCATTCATTAAATTTTGATAAGGTGAAGATGAATATACAGAAGTAGTTTCAGAAACAGATATGCCCTGCCCTAAATTAAATTTCCCAGCATTAAATAAAGATTGATAAGTCTGTGCGTTAAAGTTTTTTACTTCAGGTTTAAAACCATCTCCTGATTTAGGCGTTAACGCTTCACGCAAACTATAAAATAAAAAATCATGAATCAAGCGGCCTTGTCGAAAACGCACTTCATGTTTGGTTGGATGTACATTGACATCAACTTGCTCTGCATCCATTTCTAACTGTAATACATAAACAGGAAAACGACCCGGATAAAGTGTATCCTGAAAAGCCTGGCGTACGGCATGGGTTATGACTTTGTCACGAATCATTCGGCCATTAACAAAAAAGTATTGCATGTCAGACTGACTGCGTGAATATTCACCGGTTGCTAACCAACCTGATAATTTTAAACCTGCGTTTTCAAACTCAAGAGCAACTGCCGACTGAATAAATTCTTTATTAATTAAACGGGTTAAACGTTGCAGTTTGTTTTCACTGGATGTTGCTGCGGGTAAGGAAAAAACCTGTCGTTGATTATGTTTAAAAGTAAACGCTACATCAAAACGTGCTAAAGCAATACGTTTAACCACATCTTCAATATGTTTGTATTCTGTTCTTTCTGCTTTTAAAAATTTACGCCTTGCGGGGGTGTTATAAAAGAGATTGTTCACTTCGACTGTTGTACCCATTGGGTGTGAAGCAGGAGCTAAATCAGACTGTCCTTCTTTGGCTGTTATACTCCACGCCATATCATCCTGAGCAGACGTTAAAATCAACTCACTAACCGAAGCAATACTTGCGAGGGCTTCGCCACGAAAGCCCATGCTGTTTATATGAATGAGATCATCCAGGGTACGAATTTTACTGGTTGCATGAGGGCTTAACGCCAACACCAGTTCATCTTGCGGAATACCCGAACCATTGTCACGAATGCGTATTGATTGTGTGCCACCGGCCTGAATGTCAATTTCAATTTTCGTCGCGCCAGCATCTAAACAATTTTCCAGTAATTCCTTAACCACCGAAGCAGGACGTTCAACCACTTCACCGGCGGCAATTTGATTAGCCAGTTGTGGTGAAAGTTGATAAATAGATTGTCGAGATTTTGTAATCGCCTGCATACAGTAAGCTTACAGGAAGAAGAATGATAGAAGAATAAAAATAAAGAAATTTACCACTGAGGTTACGGAGTTACTCAGTGGTTTAGAATATTTTTTGATGCTCTAAATATCTTAACGGTTGAAAAATCAGATAGCAGGTATGCTCAGCATTTTTCCGATACGTAAGTTGTCTCCACGTAAATTGTTGGCTCCACGAATAGACGCCAAACTGATTTGATAACGTTGCGCAATACCACTTAAGGTTTCACCACGTGCAATACGATGTTTACGATCACGAACCGCTAACAAGGTTCCGGGGATAGGATTTGAACGAAAATAAGATCGGGTACCTTTAAAAATTGCTTTTGCCAAGGCACGTTGGTGTTTATGGGAGCGCAATTTACGTTCTTCATTTCTATTTGAAATAAACGCGGTTTCAACCAGAATAGCCGGGCGTCCTGCTTTTAATACGGCAAAACCTGCTTGCTCTACCGTTTTTTTGTGTAAACGATTCACCCCTTTTAAACCGGCTAATACTTTACTGGCAATTTGGTGACTGTCTTCCAAAGTTGAGTTTTTAACCATATCGGCCAGCACCATGTTTAACAAATCATCATTGGTACTACTCACACCACCATTTAAATCTGCACTGTTTTCGCTGTCTGCCAGATAGCTTGCTAAATCCGAACTGGCACCACGCTCCGATAAAATAAAGACTGAAGTACCACGTGCTTTGCCATTTTTAAAGGCATCAGCATGAATCGAGATAAATAAATCGGCTTGTGCAATTTGTGCTTTTTTAACCCGTTGCTTTAAACCAATATAATAATCACCTTTGCGAATCATCAACGGTTTCATACCGCGTTCACGTTTAACTAATTTTTCGAGTTCTTTCGCTATACGTAAAACCACATCTTTTTCACGCGTACCACGTTGGCCAATCGCACCGGGATCTTCGCCACCGTGACCTGCATCAATAGCAATAATTAAATCTCTGGCGTATTTTTTTGTTTTATAAACGGGTCTTTTTTTAATAACTTTCCTGGCTTCCGCTGCATCAAATAAATCCACCACCAAACGATGACCGTATGCACCATGGGGCTTTAGTACAAAACTTTTAGGCTTTACTGCATTATTTAAATCCAAGACAACACGCAAACCATTGTTACCACGCTTGGCATAACGAATTCCTTTTATACGTGATTCATTATAGGTTGCAGAGGGCAGGACACCGCTGACGTTGGTATTTTTAAGATCAATAACAATACGATTAGGATTACGTAAGGTAAATAAGCGGTGTTCAACCGGCGAGTTAAGGTCAAACACAAGACGGGTATTATCCGGTGCAGGCCACAGGCGTAAACCACGAACTTCAGCCGCAGACAAAATGTTCGGCAGTAAAGTAGCTGCCAAGCTGAGATAGATGAAAAACCGAAACTGTTTTATTGATACCGACATAAACACTTGGATACCCCTTTACCCATGTATACGACTAATATTGGATAAAAAAGAGACTAAAATCAAGTATTTTTCTATATATTTTAAGTAGATAGCCTATTTATCTCGACTGAATCGAGAATACTGGTACTGTTTCACTCATCATAATGACAATTTTTGGGATAATTCTCTTCCTTTATCAGTATGACTTATCAACTCAACACTTCTACCATCTTCTTGATATTTAAGGGTTATTTCCAAATCTGGTTTGACTAACCACCCTTTTCCCCGTTGTGGCCACTCGACCAGGCAAACTGCATCAGCTGAGAAATAATCACGCCCCCCAAGATATTCCAGTTCTTCAGGATTACCCAGACGATAAAGATCAAAATGATAAATATGACTTAATTCATTAGGATTTTGCTCTGCAGCGGTAATATCGTAATCCTCAACCAGGGTATAGGTAGGGCTTTTAACTTTTATCCCAGGTAAAAAAGACTGAATAAATCCACGAACCAGGGTGGTTTTTCCTGCACCCAGATCACCGTACAAATAAACGTTCAAACCAGACGGACAAAACCTGGCCAGCGTTTGACCAAAAGCCATCGTAGCTTGTTCGTCTGCGAGAAAAATCGACATATCAATAACGGGTGTTGTTCTGATTTTAATTAATCAGACGACGTATTGCGGGCATCAGATCGCTGGCAAGTAAGCCCCGCTCACCTGCACCTTTTGCAGCGGCATCACCGGCAGCTGAATGTAAATGTACACCCACTGTTGCAGCATCCGTCAAAGAAAAACCTTGCGCCAGTAAACTGGCTATAATTCCGGTTAAAACGTCACCCATGCCGCCGCTGGCCATACCGGGGTTTCCTTTATCGCATAAATAAGTGGCTCCTTCAGAATAAACCAGGCTACCGTTGCCTTTTAAAACAGCCGCACCACCAAATTTTTCAGCAATTTGTTGCACTGCATTAAAACGATCGGCCTGAACGTCTTCAACAGTAATACCAAGTAAACGCGCCGCTTCGCCCGGATGTGGCGTTAATATCCAGTTATCACGGCGAATATGTTCCACTGCCAATAAATTTAGCGCGTCAGCATCAACCACAAGCGGTTTATCACTACTAATTGCTGCGGCAAATAATGTCGCGGCCCAATCACTCTTACCCAAACCAGGGCCAATAGCGACAACATTCGCTTTTTCTATTAAAAACTGAATTTCATTTTCCCGTTCAGCCGGGTGACTCATAATCTCAGGCCGTACACTACTAATGACCGAAGCATGAGCATAACGTGTGGCTAAACTCACCAAACCTGCTCCTGTTCTCAAAGCTGCTTCACACGCCAAACGCGCTGCACCACTCATACCAACATCACCACCGACAACCAGCACATGACCGAACAAGCCTTTATGGGATTCTTTATCGCGTTTTTTAAAGGCCGACGCAGAAATCTCCAGACGCTGTACTGAAGCGGGCACTTTAAGCGCAACGCCAGAAGGAATTTGTAAATCATCAAAAATAAGTTCACCACAACAACCCGGGCCTTTTGCGGTCAATAAACCCTGATTCAAACCTACGAATGAAATAGTGACATCAGCCTGCACCACCTCACCTAAAACATGCCCCGTATCCGCCAGTAAACCAGACGGTATATCTAATGCCAAAACAGGGGTACCGTGTTGATTGATCGCATTAACCACATACAAAGCGTCACCACTTATTTCACCTTTTAAACCTGTGCCAAAAACAGCATCCACCACTAAATCGCTTAGAGGTAACTTTCCATTTCCATAGACCTTGGTATTAACACCACAACCTTCGAGTCGTTGCTTTGCCGACAGTGCATCACCCTTAATTTTATTACCATCACCAACAATTAATACCTCAACCTGCAATCCTTGCTCATACGCCAGACGCGCCACGACAAAACCATCACCACCGTTATTTCCTATGCCACAGACGATGCACAATACTTTGGCATCAGGCCAGTGATCCTTTAATGTCTCAAAAGCAACCGTTCCGGCACGCTCCATAAGAACCGTTCCCGAGACATCAAATTCTTCAATAGTAACCCGATCAAGTTCACGTGTTTTTTCTACGGTGTATAAATTGTTTGGTAGTTGCTTCATGCGCGTTATCATAGCCTGTATGAATAAAATTCAGAATCAGTCCAGTCTATATAATAAAGAGCAACTTGTCAGATTAGCCCGACAAATAAAAATCTGGGGCAAAGAACTGGGCTTTCAGGAAATAGCGATCACTGATACAAAACTAAATCAGGCAGAAAAAACCTTAACCAACTGGCTGGAACAAGGTTGTCATGGCGATATGGACTGGATGACTCAACATGGTACCAAGAGAACACGTCCTGCTGAACTTATCGCCGGTACCCACCGGGTTATTACTGGTCGCATGGATTATTGGCCACCCGACATTATTAAAGCTGAATCCGTTCTTGCTGATTCAGGCAAGGCCTATATTTCCCGTTATGCTTTAGGCCGTGATTACCATAAAGTTTTGCGTAAACGCTTACAAAAATTATCAACAAAAATTGAAAATGAAATTGGACCTTTTGGCTATCGTGTTTTTGTCGATAGTGCGCCGGTAATGGAAAAGCCCCTGGCTGAAAAAGCCGGCCTCGGCTGGATTGGTAAACACAGCAACTTGTTAAACAAAGATGCCGGCTCATGGTTTTTTCTTGGCGAAATTTATACCGATCTTCCCTTGCCCATCGATAGCCCTGCGGAAAAACATTGCGGCACCTGTCAAACCTGTATTGATGTTTGTCCAACCAGGGCAATCATCAAACCTTATGTGGTTGATGCACGTTTATGTATTTCGTATTTAACCATTGAACTAAAAGGAGCAATACCTGAAACCCTTCGCCCGCTAATGGGAAACCGTATTTATGGTTGTGATGATTGCCAGCTTTGTTGTCCCTGGAACCGATTCGCCACTGATTCACCTGAAACAGATTTTATGCCACGGCATAGTTTAGACGATGTAACCTTGCTTGAACTTTTCAACTGGGATGAAAAAACGTTTCTCAGTAAAACCGAGGGTACTGCTATCCGGCGCATTGGTCACGAACGCTGGTTAAGAAATATTGCCGTTGCCCTTGGTAACATAGCAGGAGAAAATACAAACAACACGAATACAAATATTATTACAGCACTAAAAGAAAAACTGCATTCTAGTTCAGTTCTTGTTAAAGAACATATTGAATGGGCATTACAACAACACGAAAAGGTAAAAAATTAGTCTCAATAATGATATCTTTCCCCCTCCTCGTGACGATCATCGTCATTATCTCTATGTTTATCATGCTTATTATGAGGTTTCTTTTTCTTGTTCTTATATTTATGTTTCTTATATTTGTTTTTATGATCTTTGTGTCGCAAATAAGGACGATCATATTCCATTTCAATTTCAACATAACCATCATGTAAATGACTACGTAAATGAAGAGGCAGATTTACTGAAAAAGACCATCGTCCTCTTGAGTCCAGATAAAAATACATATTACGACCCGTATCAAAATAAAATTCTGCAGTGGGGTAATAATTATATCGATAATGATCACGTCGACCGTGTGCCGGAGCATGTGACGGTGGTGCATGGCTATGAGAACCTGCATCAACCCTGACGCCGCCGCCAACACCATGACAACCTGTGAATAAAAAAAGACTCAACACACTCAAAAATACAACTTGTTTCATAATTTATATCCTAATCAGAACTCTTTACACTATATATTATCAGCTTCATACAGGGTAAATTTTTAGTATTAAATTCCACCTTTAACCATTTATATCGCTTTTTTTCGCTATAATCTGCCAAAATCCACAACAATATCTCAATATGCCAACAAAAACACAAAATCTTACAGCCGTTATCCTCGCGGGAGGCCAGGGCTCACGGCTCGGTGGGCTTGATAAAGGTTTAATCCAACTCCAGCAAATATCGCTAATACAACACGTTATTAACCGTATTAAACCGCAGGTCACCGAAATAATTATTAGTGCAAATCGAAATTTAGACGTCTACACAGATTTAGGTTTTTCCGTTTATAAGGATGAAATCAGTGACTTTGCCGGCCCACTCGCCGGTATTTTAAAAGCGTTACAACAGTGCCAAAGCGAATGGTTATTAACCATTCCTGCTGATAGCCCTTTTATTGCTGACGATCTTGCCCAGCGTTTAATTCAGAATATTGAGGATAACAAAATTGCCATAGCGCACGATGGCGAGCGGTTGCAACCTACATTCTCTTTAATTCATAAAAGTCTGGAAAGCTCTTTAAAAGACTTTCTGCAAAAAGGTGAACGTAAAACCCGGGTATGGATGCAACAACAACCCCACACTATTGTGGACTTTTCAGATCAAGCTGACGCTTTTATCAACATCAATACTCAGGAAGAACTTAACAACGCTGAGAAATATTTCGACTCAGTTATGCGATAATATAATTTAACTTTTTAACTTAATAGAGTTTAGCCAATGAACAAATCTATCCCTGTTACTTCTTGCGATAAACCACAAACACCCTGGCTTAACGTAAACGAAGCAATTAACCGCATGACGAGTGCCGTTAAAAAAACACAAGAAACAGAAGTCGTTGCTCTTCGTGATGCTTTAAATCGTGTTTTAGCAAAAGAAATAATTTCAACAATCAACGTTCCTCCTTATGCAAACTCCGCGATGGATGGCTATGCGTTTAATTCCGCTGACTTACCCTCTTCGGGTGAAAACACATTAACGCTAGTTGGGAAATCTTTCGCCGGTATTCCATTTGAGGGTAAAGTTAAATCAGGTGAATGTGTTCGCATTATGACAGGTGCACAAATCGCCAACGGTACCGATACCGTGATCATGCAAGAGCAAGTTCAGGTCAATGGAAATGCGGTGACCATTAAATCCGGTCACTGTAAAAATGAAAATGTGCGCCATATTGGTGAAGACATTAAAGACGGTGATACCGTTTTAAAACCCGGCCAACAACTCACACCCGCAGAATTAGGTGTGCTTGCTTCGCTGGGTATTGCCGAAGTCACCGTGCAAAAACAAATACGTGTTGCCTTTTTCTCTACCGGCGATGAATTACGTAATGTCGATGAAACATTAGAGGAAGGCCAAATTTACGACAGTAACCGTTATACGATTTTTGGCATGTTAAAAAACCTGGGGGTTGAATTGATCGATATGGGCATCATTCCAGATGATCGCCAGGCCGTTGAAGACGCTTTTAAACAGGCCGCAAAAAATGCGGATGCTATTGTCACTTCTGGCGGTGTTTCAGTAGGCGAAGCTGATTACGTTAAAGAAACACTCGATAAACTAGGCAAAGTGGATTTTTGGAAAATCGCCATGAAACCCGGCAAACCGCTCGCATTTGGATTTGTTGATGACGCGGTATTTTTTGGCCTGCCTGGTAACCCTGTTTCAGTAATGGCCACTTTTTATCAATTTGCCCTGCCCACTTTAAAAACTATGATGGGATTAAATATAACCAAAGCAACGGTTGTTAAAGTTGCTTGTAAGACAGACTTGCGCAAAACACCGGGACGTACAGATTTTCAACGTGGTATTTTACAAACTAATGAACAAGGTGAACTCGTGGTCGAAAGCATCGGCATGCAAGCAAGCCATGTTTTAAGTGGAATGAGTAAAGCGAATTGTTTTATTATATTGCCTCAAGACTGGGGCAACGTAGAAGCCGGAACGTTAGTTGATGTACAACCTTTCCGTGGGTTAATGTAAAGATCAAATCTTTAACCACGGAGGTCTCAGAGGTACACAGAGTTTTTATTTAGCCTATCTTTCCTCTGTGAACCTCCGTGACCTCTGTGGTAAAAATTTTCTTTTAGTCTTTAATTAAGCCTGCGCTTTAGCTTGTTCTTCAGCGATTTGTTTATGCACTTCAGCCATGTCCAGTGACTTAGCTTTTGCAATAATATCTTCTAATCCAGCCGCAGGTAATGCACCGGCTTCTGAATAAAGCACAACCTGGTCACGCAAAATCATTAAAGTAGGAATTGAACGAATATTCATCATCGCGCCAATTTCCTGCTCATCTTCAGTATTAATTTTTGCAAAAACAATATCAGGATGCTTTTCTGAAATTTCAGTAAAAACAGGGCCGAACTGTTTACAAGGACCGCACCACGGTGCCCAAAAATCCAGAATAATAAAATCATTATTATCGATCGTTTCTTTGAAATTACTGTTAGTTAAATCTACTGTTGCCATGTGAGCCTCCGCCAGAATTAAATCAGACTGAAATTAAAATTAACATTAGGGAATACTTATATTTTAACTATTTAGGGATAAATATGCGAGCTTCAAGGGTAAAAGAGATTGAACCACAGAGGTCTCGGAGGTACACAGAGAAAAAATTGATTTAAATATAGATTTCCGTTTTAAAATAAGTTTTATTGAAAAATAAATCTGGAATCTCTCTCATGATTTTATATTAAAAACCTCTGTGTAACCCTGTGTTCTCTGTGGTTCAAGTTTATAATTTTGGAACATTCAGACTAGCCACCTGCCCTGTTTCCCGAAACTGTCTATAATCCTCAAGCACTTGCTTATGATCAAAAGCCAGCTCATCTGGCAAATTATCTAAATTAAATACCGCCAGATTTTTAGCATCATCCGCCGCTTGCGGCTGGCCTTTGGCTTCAGCCACATAAACCGCGGTAACAGTATGACCTCGATCATCCCGTTTTGGATCGGAATACATACCTAATAACGCTGTCAGAGTCACGTCCAGACACACCTCTTCCTTTGCCTCACGGATTGCCGCTGTTTCTAAACGTTCACCCACATCCATAAAACCACCAGGGATCGCCCAACCATAAGGTGGATTTTTTCGCTCAATCAAAACAATAGGTCGCCCGGGTTGATCCAGCAATTCAATGATGGCATCAACAGCAAGTAAGGGAGTACGTGGTTTATAATTTGTGGCTCGGTTATCTGGCATCAGTTTTCTCGGTTAACATTTTTAAAACGAATAATTCGTCGTCTGTCTCTTTTATCCGGGCGACGCTCTGCATGAGGGAATTGTGCCGCATTGAGTTTTCGTTGTTCGGCTAACGTTTCCCGTTTTTGAATACTCTCCTCACTTTCAACATAAAGCAGTTGCGCCTCTTTGGCAGGACCTCGCCGAATACTTAAACCTGCAACTGTTATTTCAAAAGTAAACGGTGTTTTTTGAATGCTTAACTCATCGTTAACCTGTATCACTCGTGAGGGTTTAATGCGATGGCCGTTAAGATGCACATGACCGCCATTAATGGCTTCCGCTGCTAAATGACGGGTTTTATAAAAACGAGCTGCCCATAACCACTTATCAAGTCGGGTTTTTATTGGTTCTTTTTCTATTTTTTTGTTCATCATGTAAGTATTATTCTAAAAAAGATAAATGCTTGAGTACTGTGCTGAGAATTTTATTTTCATGCGGTATCATTGTCGCATGACCCGCGCCACAAAAGACAATCGAAAATCTCTGCGTAAACAATTGCACCAGGTTTTACCCAAGACATGCATATTGGAAACCCCGGAACAAACAATCCCCTATGAAAGCGATGGATTAACCGCTTACCAGCAAAAACCGTGGATGGTTGTTTTACCTGAATCAATAGAACAAGTACAAACTATCATCCGTTTATGTCATAAAGAAGGCGTACCCGTTGTTGCCCGCGGTGCCGGTACCGGACTTTCCGGTGGTGCTTTGCCCTTAGCCAATGGCCTGTTACTTAGTTTGGCAAAGTTTAACCGTATCCTTGATATTAATCCTGCCAACCGCAGCGCAACCGTTGAACCTGGTGTGCGAAACCTGGCCATTTCAGAAGCAGTGGAAAAATTTAATCTATATTATGCACCTGATCCCTCCTCGCAAATTGCCTGCACCATTGGCGGCAATGTGGCAGAAAATGCGGGTGGTGTGCATTGTTTAAAATATGGTTTAACCGTACACAATATTTTACAACTTAAAATTATTACAATTGATGGAGAGTTAATTACCATTGGCTCTCAGGCGTTAGATACTCCCGGTTATGATTTACTTGCGTTAATGACCGGCTCGGAAGGTATGTTAGGTATCATTGTTGAAGTCATAGTTAAACTTTTACCTCGACCTGAACAAGCCCAGGTTATTCTTGCTGCATTTGATGATGTGGTTAAAGCTGGTGAAGCCGTTGGCGCCATTATTGCCGAAGGCATTATTCCTGCCGGTTTAGAAATGATGGACAACCCCGCTATCTGTGCTGCAGAAGATTATGCTCATGCAGGCTACCCCGTTGATGCCGAAGCAATATTACTTTGTGAACTTGATGGCACAAACGAAGAAGTCACAGAACAAATTCAGTTTGTCGAAAATTTATTAACGCAAAAAGGCGCAACCAGTTTACGCACCTCACAAAATACAGCAGAACGTTTAAAACTCTGGTTAGGTCGCAAATCGGCTTTCCCCGCAGTGGGTCGTATTTCACCTGATTACTATTGTATGGACGGCACTATTCCTCGTCATCAACTGCCCTTTATATTACAAAAAATTAGTGACTTATCCAAAGAATATAATTTACTCGTTGCGAATGTTTTTCATGCCGGTGATGGCAACTTACACCCACTCATTCTTTATGATGCAAATATCGAAGGCGAACTAGAACGAACCGAAGAATTTGGCGGAAAAATTCTTGAGCTCTGTGTTAAAGCGGGTGGCACCATTACGGGTGAACACGGTGTTGGTAAAGAAAAAATTGACCAAATGTGTGTACAGTTTAAATCTCTTGAATTACAAATTTTTCATGACATTAAACATTCGTTTGATCCACAAGAATTACTTAATCCGGGTAAAGCTGTGCCAACTTTACATCGCTGTGCAGAACTTGGCGGCATGCATGTGCATGATGGTTTGCTTCCTCATCCTGAACTGGAACGTTTTTAATAATGGAAACAATGAACAGAACCCGGGAATTGCAAGATCATGTGCGTGCAGCATTCAATGATAAAACCGCGTTAAAAATTGTTGGTGGCAACACTAAACATTTTTATGGCAACAAATCGAACGCAAAAAAAACCAACGTGATAGAAACACGTATTCATCAGGGCATTATTAGTTACGAACCCAGTGAACTGGTTATTACTGCACGCGCGGGTACCCCCTTAAAAGAAATAGAAGCGTTGCTCGCAGAAAATAATCAAATGCTACCGTTTGACCCCCCTCATTTTGGTGAACATGCAACCTTAGGTGGAGCCATTGCAACAGGTTTATCTGGATCGCGTCGTCCTTTTACCGGCTCCGCGCGCGACTTTGTCTTAGGCAGCAAGATTATTTCCGGCAAAGGTGATGTCATGTCCTTTGGCGGACAAGTAATGAAAAACGTTGCCGGTTATGATGTCTCGCGTTTAATGGTCGGTGCTTTAGGTACATTAGGATTGCTACTGGAAATTTCGATTAAAGTCTTACCCAAACCAAACACTGAAGCCACTCAAGTTATTGCTATGTCACAGCAAGATGCATTAATAACAATGCACAAACTCAATCAAACGTCTTTACCTCTTTCTGCTTTAACCTACGAAAATGAAAAACTTTATGTTCGTTTAAGCGGTGCTTTAAGTGCAGTGACTTCCGCACAAAAAAAAGTAGGTGGAGAAACACTGCTGCATGCTGAAAAACTCTGGCAGGAAATTAACGAACAAACTTTTTCATTTTTCACGGAAAGTAACAATAAACCATTATGGCGTTTATCTGTACCCTATATTGCAAATATCGATTTAAACGAAAATAGTCTTATTGACTGGGCCGGCGCATTGTATTGGATACACAGTGACAAAAAAGCAGAAGAAATCCAGCAACATGCGATTGAACAAGGTGGCTCTGCAATGCTGTTTAGAACACATCAAGTTAAAGCAGAAAAAAATGCGCAAGATTGTTTCATGCCGCTGCCAGCAAAAATAAAACAACTGCATGTTAATTTAAAAATGCGTTTTGATCCTCGCGGCATTCTTAATTACGGCCGACTTTATTCAGATTTATAACCTTTAATTTAAACATCACTATGCAAACAAAAATAAAACACGATTTTTTGCAGTCCGAAAAGGGACAACTCGCCGATAAAATATTACGCAGTTGCGTTCACTGTGGTTTTTGTACTGCAACCTGCCCGACTTATCAAATATTGGGGGATGAACTTGATGGGCCACGCGGACGCATTTATTTAATCAAACAAATGCTCGAAGGCCATACGGTTACCAAAGAAACACTTAATCATCTTGATCGCTGTTTAACCTGTCGTGCTTGTGAAACAACCTGCCCTTCTGGGGTCGAGTATGGACACTTACTTGAAATTGGCCGAAGTGAAGTTGAAAAACGGGTTAAACGATCTCTATTGCAAAAAGTTTTACGAAAAACATTATTACTTATTTTACCTTTTCCAAAACGCTTTGCTGTGCTTTTACAAACGGGTCAGTTATTTCGTCCAGTATTACCGGGCATATTGAAAAAACAAATTCCAGCTAAAACCAGGCTCACTAAACTTTCGTTAAAAAATCATAAAACAAAAATGCTCATTCTGGATGGTTGCGCCCAACCCGCTCTTGCGCCTGAAATAAACCATGCAACAAGAAAAGTACTTGATGCACTCGATATTGAACTTGTCTCCTTTAGTGGTTGTTGCGGCGCTATCAACCAACATTTATCCGATGAAGAAAAAGCATTAGTTATAATAAAAAATAATATTGACCGTTTAATCGCTGAGTTTGATAATGATATTGAAGGTATCGTTATGACTGCCAGTGGTTGTGGCGCAATGTTTAAAGAGTATCCTCATTTGTTGCGTAATGATGAGCACTATAAAAATAAAGCTGAAATTATCGCAAATAAAACATTTGATTTGACCGAAATAATTAATACTGAAAAATTAAAAAATAAATTAAATGTAAATAAAAACCTCAATATTGCCGTGCACACCCCCTGCACCTTGCAGCACGCGCAAAAGCTGCCATTAAATATTGAAAATATTTTATCCAGCTGTGGTTATCAACTCAGCACCATAAAAGATAAACATCTATGCTGCGGCTCAGCCGGAACCTATTCCATCACTCAACCTGAATTATCAGCACAACTTCGTGAACAAAGACTCTCCGGCCTCATGGTCGGTCAACCCGACATGATAGCCACCGCAAATATTGGCTGCCTGCATCACATGAATGCAGGAAGCACTGTACCTGTTCGGCATTGGGTTGAGATTGTTGCGGAAAACCTTAAACCTTAATATTGCTTGTCATTGCGAGCGATAGCGCGGCAATCTCATAACTATACCGCCGCATCATGAGATTGCCACGTAAACACTAAAATAATTATTTTTAGTGTTTACTCGCAATGACAACATGAAAAATCACAATTCAATGTGTATAATCCCCCTTTTTCAAAATCAACCTGGCTAATCCCCCTATGACCATGAATTTCAGCCCTGCCCCCGGCCCACATGAACGACATTTAAAACGCCGTTTATTAAACCCATTATTTCCTAAACCCGAACATGAACTCACGCAACAGGATATTGAAGCTGCGCAAAAAATGGATGAAGAAAATTTACTCTCATTTATGACTCATTTTCAGTCAGTTGTGCAAAAAGCCACTGAGCTCGGTGGTAATAGTGAAAGTGATGTTGTTTTAGAAATAAAAGAACAACTTGATGAATGTTATGCAACGAGTTGTGCAATGCCCGGAGATCACGCCGCCTTAAAAATGGCAATTAATAAACTCATCACTGCGATCATGGCCGCAATTCGTAAAGGTGCAGCAGATGATCCAACTGCATTAAAAAAACTCGATGAAGAAGACATCGCCAGAAAAATGCATAACGAGTTACACCAACGAAATTTAATTGCAGATTTAATGCTGGAAAATTCACCTATACTTGAAAATGAATTAACTCCGACTTTATTAAATGAAGAAGCCGATGATCTTGAAGCCGCACTGCAATTATTCAGCCCGGAACAACTTGAGCTGGTTTGTAAAGATGCTAAATCCTTACTCGAAGAATTACGCAAAGACGGCCATGAAATTCCCCACGCATGGGAACGTTTTCAACAAATCAAACTTGCGCTAAATGCCATTTCAGAAGACATGGAAAATTCATGAATAAAAAAATAGAATGCACCATTTATAAAAGTCTAAAAAAAGATGAAACCTATGTTTTTATCCCAACGGAAACGCCATTATCTGATTTACCTGACGAACTGAAAAATGTATTAGGCGAAACCGAAAAAGTCATGTCATTAACAATAACGCCTGAAAAGAAAATGGCTAGAGGGACAGGCGCCGAAGTGATCAAAAGTATTGAACAACAAGGATTTCATTTACAAATGCCAGAGAATCCTCAAATCAATAAAAATCCCCTTCCTTCTATTAACGAAAGATTTCTCGACAAAAATATTTGAAAAAATTGATGACTGTAAACGGCTAGTAGCAGCCATTCGTATTAAATATAACTTTCTTGCAAGTGTACTGAAAGCGGACGCTAACGATTAGCATTAGAACTGTAATGTTTATTGGCGTGGAGAGCCATAGCCATTTGTTTTTATGTTTTTTAAAAATCAAGTATGTAACAACAAGACCGAGTATTGCGCCAATTGCTAGTGCTCCATAATAAAAAGGTAGTATTTTGGGGGGATGTTATTAATACCCAGGCTTCGTCCCAGACGACGAGATGGAACTGGTCCAAAAGTTAACATAGTGGATTCGCTTATACTCATTCTAATTAGTTTCACTTATTAGCACCTAAAATAAGTAAAAGTGAACAGGCTCAATATTCCTTCAAGTACTTTATCGAATGGCCGCCTTGAGTTGCGGACATTTAGGATTAATCAATATTTATCCTCTCCAGCCCTTTTAATTTCTGTTATGTCTAACTTACCAAAGAATTTCTTATAATATTGCTACGCCAATCTTTGAAGGCATTCACAGTATGAGGAACAGAAATCAACATACCCTGTAGATAAACAACTATAAAAATATGAAAACAGGTATCAGCGAGCAATTGATTAGCGCAATCAAGTTTGTTACTTTGTAATAAACATAGGAGAGTGTACCAATGAATAGATCAGCAAATCACACGAAGCATGTCATAGCAACTATCTTATGTATAACAACACTACTGGGAATGCCGTCTGCTTCCTGGGCTGAAAATTTTGATGAGGCCGAGCGGCTGTATGCTGATCATTGCGCGGTATGTCACGGGGCGGATCGCGGCGGATACATTGGGCCAGCATTGAACAGCGATCAAACTGAGCTCACCCAGGCGCAGATCAAATCCAGGATCCGCGAAGGAGGAGCCACAACCTTGATGCCGCAACATCCGACGTGGCCCGGCAAATTATCGACCAGGAAAATGAATCTGCTAGCCTCGCTTATCGCGCAGCGCCCGAAGCAATCCATGTCTTGGGGATTGAACGACATACAAGATTCACTTGAAGTACTCGTAGCCGATGAATCAACCCTGCCAAGCAAACCAACTTACAAAATCAAGAACCTCGACGATCTAATGGCCATCATGGCACGCGGACGCTTCGCTGCCGGAGATAAAGCCAAGGTCGTGTTCTTCGATGGCAGAACCAACAAAAAAATTGGTGAGGTAGCCACCGACTTTGCCCCGCACCTAATGGACTTTCATCCCAAGCAGGAACGCTGGGCCTATGTTCGGGATGATGCCGGCTATATCCTGAAAATTGATCTTTACTCATTAAAGATTGTTCGCAAGATACGAGCTGGATTGAATGGCACGTCACTCGCGGTATCACGCGACGGGCGATACCTGGCCGCGGGTTCCTTCGTACCCAATACTGCGGTGATTCTGGATGCCTTAACTTTGAAGCCACTCAAGTTGATAGAGCTGCGTGGCATCAACCCGGATGGCAAAATGGTCGAAGCTGACTCGGGCATGATCACCAGCACTCCCTTTGCAGATGTCTTCGTGATCGCACTCGAACAAGCCGGCCAGGTTTGGATTATAGATCTGAATAAACCTGACATGCCAATTACAAAAATAACTAACGTAGGCAGGCATCTGCATGATGCTTTTCTCTCACCGGATGGTCGTTACGTCGTGGTTTCCTCTTACGATGACAATATCAATGCTGTCATCGATCTGGCCAAAAGACGTATTGTTAAAAAGATTCCTGCCGGGTGTCAGCCGCACCTCGGTTCGGGTGCCGTGGTGAGATCGCAAGGCCGACTGCTGGGTATTGGTACCAATATCGGTTCACAGTCCTGCAAGTCGTATGAAATAACCGTCTTTGACATGGATACCTTCGAGGTAGTCAAGCGCATTCCTGTCCTTGGCCCCACTGAATCACCAGCTGCTCATCCCAAAGCCCCTTATATTGTGGTCGACATCGTTGGTACCGGTCCGAATGCGAACAAGATTCAATTCATAGACAAGAATACTCTTAAAGTTGCCAAGACCCTAACAGTCTCAGGCACACTCGGTCATTCACACTTTCCGGAATACACGGCACGAGGTGATTACCTCTATGTCAGCTCCTCAGTTGGCGGTGACCGAATAGCTGGATATGATGGTGACCGACTCGTGATCTATGATGCACATAGCCTGAAGAAAGTGAAGACGGTATCAATGGAGGTACCCGCCGGTGTGTTCTCACATTTACGTGCGCGCACTGTGGTGGTGGGACTCGAGGGCAAGGCGCGCTAGGGTGCGTAAAATAAGAAGGGGTTGGAGGGATTGAGGTTTTAAATATTGATTAATCCTGAATGTCGGTTAACGGCCATTAGCGGTCGTTCATCAAATAAGATAATTACCCCTGGCAAACATCAAAAGCAGACGTTCAACGATTAGTATCAACCGCGCCGCTTTTTGGCGTCGTTGTTGAGCGACTTGTTATACCCGAGATAGCACTATATGTTAATGCAACACTTAAACCCAAAGCTGCACCCCATATGATACTACCGAGATTCAGTGAGGTAGTAGAATCTAAGGATGCGCCAAGAATTATTGAGAATAATGAAAACACCACAGCTCCGGCAATTGCGCCAGATAGTGATAGATTTATAAAGTTAACCTTACCCATTTTAGTTAACCAGTAGACGATGGGTATGCCAATAATAGCCAAACTAAAATAACCAACAATGACAGAGACAAAGATAATTATTTTGTAATCAGTATCGTTGAATGGCCAGGATTGGGAAAATATAATAGGTAAACCAATTATTAATATGGCTGGCATGAGTGGTGCAATTATTATGGCTAGTATTTTTCTCATTGTATTTAATGGGTATAACGTCTTTAATAAGGGGCGCGCCGCTTTTGGCGCGTCCCAATGTGCGAAGCGAATGACTTAATTTTCTTGTTAGGTGTTTTAGTCATGAGGTATATTTCGTGCCCGAATATCTTCACGTATATGATTTCTTTCAGAATCATCTGAATCAATTGCTGATTGGTATTTATTAACTAATGTATTAATTTCGCTTTGTAAGCTATGAACTTCGATAAGTTTAGATTCAAGTTCTTTTGTATTAAGAGAATCATAGCTTGCTTCTAAATCTGGTGCTTTTTCAGCAATAGATGTTAGTTGCTCATTGTCTATTTCTAATTCATTATTCCATCTTTGCATATTTCCTGAATGAAAATTACCGGTAGCAGCTGCAACTGCTCTCCTTGAATTGTTAGCATGAGGTAATAAGCCTGTTAAATGAGCAAGGTTTGTATGTGTGTTATTAATTTCTTTACGAAGTTCGAGCCTTAAATCTAGATTTTTAATGCTACTACTTTTTCTATAGCTTATTATACTAAGTACAGCTCCAGCTATACCACTTACCATGCCTACATAACCAGTCCAATGTGGGTCAGCCATAATTTCTCTCCGTAAAATCAGTCTTTATTTTGTCCATGTTAATTTACTTGTTAGCTCTTGTCTTTTGATTTATCTCTTTTAATGTTTTGCATTTATCAAATTCCTCGATATATTGCGGCATAGCAATTCGTGCGATTTCCCAACATGGATTACCGGCATCTGATGCAGAGAATGTATTGAGTTTCATTTTATTCCGGCAACTTTTAATGGTTGCATGAAACCGTAGATGCAGGTCATAGTATTTTTTTCCACAAAGCTGAATTGTTCTTGCCTTATTGTGTTCTTTTGCAGCGATATTTTGAAAACCCAAACCAAAGCCTTTTCTTTCTTCGCGGGTAAGAATTTTAATATTATCAGATGGCGTAATATTCATAACATCAACTATAGAAGGTGAGACACCATATTTTGCAAAGTAATCTTTTAAAACAGGAGTGATCTTATTGTATTGTGAAAGATATTTAGAATAACTAAGTGACTCTGCTGAAATTTCATTAGCAAATGGACGGTGAATACCAACATCGCCAATGCCGCTACGAGTTTTAGCTGCGGCATATATAAAAACACATGAGCTAAAACATTTTCCATTGAGCGTTATAATTGCTTTCATTCTCTTTTCAGCAATAAAATCTCCTATTTTCATTGCCTCATGGATTAGCCCACCGGGGCTATTCAGCCATATTGTATTGGCACCAATAGTTGTAGGATTTCTTCTGTTATTTAATAGTTTGTAGGCTAGTTTTATATGTTCTAGTTCACCATCTTCAATTCGACCACCTAAGTATATGCCGTTTAATTTACACTTTTTCCCAAGTTTTTTATCAATAACAGCCATGAGATACTTAAATGATATTTTTTTTGATTTTTTAGGTATTGGTATAAAACCATCACTCCCTTTGCATAACTCTTTATCTGGGGCAACTGCAATAATTGGTTTATTTATGTCTGCCGCTTGCGCAAAACTCATACAAAGAAAGAGTAATACTGTAGTGGAAAAAAGTTTAAGGAAATGTAAATTCATACTAAACCTATTTGTATAGAGCTAACGTTATAGTTAAACGGTTTTTAAAAAGCGCTGCTTTTTAAAAATCCGAGCCATGCCGTGCATAGCGGTTTTGAACGTCTTGTTAGATACATATTTCGCATTAGTCAAAAGTACGTTTTGCGTGGTATGGCAATATATATACACCGTTTAATAGATGTTCGACAACATCCATAGCTAGACCTAATTGTTGTTCTGAATGTGGTTTAACCTCGTGTGCTGCTGCATTACCAAGTGTTCTTAATTTATGTAAAATATCAGCACCTTCTTGTGTAAGAACTCCCATTGAAACAAGGTCATTTATTTTTCCAAATAAGTCTCTACTACTCGCATTTTTTTCTTTAGAAATAGTTTCAATCAAAGCGCGAATACCAATGCCGCATAGAACAGGTTGGCGACTATTAAGAGAAGTTATTGTTTCTTCATATATACGTTCAATTTTTGGTGGCAAGATATTAGAGTCTGATAATGGTTCTCGGCCTTCATTTGGATTTGGGTATAGATCTTCATTTATATTTTCCTCCCACTCGTTAGGACCAATTTGAATGGGATTGTCTTCTGAGCTTTCACTACAACGTCTAAATGATATTGTTTCACAACCCATGCACTGAACTATTTGGTAACTAGATGACCAGTATATTTCATAATCATGACCTATAACTTCACTATCCGATAAATCAGCAGATGCAAGGATTAAATGTTTTGTACTTCTTTTACACTCTCTGCATTCTACATTTACTTTTTCGTTGGCTTTATTATTGAGGTCCATATGATACCTTGGTTGTATCTAACGATTGAGTTAAACCGCGCCGCTTTTCGGCGTCGGTTTGAATGACTTGTTATGTGTTAATTTCATTATATAGTTTTAATTATTAAATGGCGGAACTGGGTTATTAGCTTTTTCTTTTTTTTCTAATATTTCATATTTGATGCCAATATCATGACCAAGTATAACTATAATGGTTGTAATAATTCCAATAAGAATTTTATCTGAAAGTAAATAAGTCAGTATAAAAGGAATAAAAAAACACATTGAAAAGAGCAACACTCTAAGCGAATAATTAAATTTTTTATTTTCACGATAAATTGCACCACATTTATCGCATTCTATTCTTTCTCTATTTGAAAAAATAAATGGACTCCATTTTTTACAACTTGGACAAAGCGGCATATTTATTCTCGTGATTTTATTAGCATTGCTTGTAATTGGTAACTGTGGTTTTTAATACACATAACGTCGCATTAAGCGGAAAACAAAACTGGCGCAGCTTTTGCAGTAGCAAAAGGTGTGACAGTTTTGTTTTTCCGTCTTGAGTGCCTTGTTAGATGTTTTTCTCATAAACTCACTATATCCAATATCACATCAAGCCACTAGGGTCATAATGCTTTTGATTTAATATCTACATGCTTTAGCTTTAGTATTGAAAGTATGTCAGAAGCATTGTTTGTATATATTATAATTCTTTTAGGTAACTCTTGATTATTATGATGATACCTCAGATTCTCAGTTAATAGGCTTAGTGATTTAGAAACAAAATCTATATCTTCATACTTAATAATATGCCGTGTACTACCATATCCAATGATTAAATAATCATCATACATAGTATGTCTAACTAACGGAGTACATAAACTTGTCCACCCAAACATTCCACCACACTGAAAGCCCAATAATGCATTCGATTCTTTTTCTATTTTACCTCTTAATTTACCGACAAATAAAAAGAAGAAAAATAAAGTTACTAGCATTGCTGGAATTAAAAGTGAGAGTATCTCCATATTTTTCTATTTACATCTAACGATTAAGCTCAGTTGACTCCAAAAGCAAGCAAAGCGCCGCTTTTGGTGGTCAACTGAAGTGCCTTGTTAGATTTTATTTGCACGAACATAATTTCTCTGCCTGCCATTTTTCAACAACTGACCAAGTTTCGTAAATATTTTTAAAGTAAATACAGTTTCTGCCTTCTTTTAACCATTTGTTTTTTACATGGAAAGATTCAATAACTTTCTTTCCTAGTATTATTTTTACAAGTGGTCTTTCTGTTGATATTTCGTATTTAGTGCTTTTTGTTTCTGACGGAGTAATAACCGGCCCATCATCTACCTGTACTTTATAATCAAATGACTGCCAGAAAGATCGTTTAGTATCTTTATCGCCTTGTTTCTCTTTAACTGGGCTAAAACATAATGATTCAGCCTGCAATGACGCTGAGAAGAGTAACAATATGAGAATAGGTGCTATTTTCATTTTTATAAATCTAACGTTTTCAATAAGGGGCGCGCCGCTTTTTGCGCGTCCCAATGAGCGAAGCGAATGACTTGATTTTCTTGTTAGGCTTTTTTACTTTCAGGTTTAACATATTCATTTAAATCAGTTATAAACTTCTGGAAGTACTCTTTGAATACCTCTACGGTTGGTTTCATTTCACCCCAATAAATTGAGCTTGCCTCATCTGCTTCCTTTGCCGCAGTTTTAAATTTACTCGTATCACCAGAAAGGTATGCCTCTCTTTCTTGTGCGGCAGTTGTTTTTATTTTAAAAAAGTGTTTCTTCAAAATTTTCCTTGATGAAATTACTGCTGTAGTTAATTGCTCCGCATGATGAAGTATTTGAGAGTCAGGAGTAATAAACACAACCAAACGTTGATAACTTTTAGTGATTTCTGCAACTGCTTTATAAAAAGCTACTTGATATTCATAAAGTGACTTACCTTCATCGCTTGGAAATTCTCCGAAATTAACCGCCATTAACTCATAGTGAAATTCGGAAATATGATCAAAAAAGGAAATTAGCAGGTCAAGCTTCTTATTGAGGTATTGCTTTTCTAATTCTTTAGTTAAAAGTATTTCAGCTTTAACTGACTCAATTTTTTGAGTAATTACATTAACATCCTCTTTTGTTGCGAGATTTTCACCCTTTTTCTTCGAGTATGCCCCAATATAACTGCCAATAAATGGTAGCACTATAAACAGCAAATATGTCCACCACGGTATACTGGAACCTTGGTTAAGGGCTTCTGTAATTATCTTATTAAGTTCTTCCGGATTCATTTTTTTGTAAGCCTAACGATTAGCATAAGGGGCTTTTAAAAGAGAAGCGAGAGCGCCTCTTTTAAAAGTCCCAATGAGCGGTAAGCGAATGTTCTTGATGCACTTGTTAGGTTTTTTGATTTTCATTACACCTAAAATACCATTTAATATCATTAATAATAAATATACTGAATATTGGTATTAAAAACAGAGTTAATTGCATGCTATTTAATATTTGCTCGGAGCTATTAGGGTTTTGGAAATATATGTACATAACATATAGAAACCACCCAAATACATAAATAAAAGATAACTTTACAGACAACGAATTACTTTTAATTATTTTTTCAATTCTATCGCTTTCTCTAGAATTTGCTCTTATTGCAACTGCAATTATTATTACTATTTTGTAAATAAAATAGTCGGACTCAAGAAATAACCAATGTAATAAAGCTAGTATTAATATGCTCCAGCTTAATGCAATTTTTGTTTGATAACCATGCATGTTTTTGTAAACCTAACAGATGATTATACGGACCCGTGGGTCCGTATATCATTATTAAATAACTCTAATATTGTTTTGTAAACTTTTTTCATATCAACAACTTACCGTAAAGGGGTCCTGATATCAATAAAAGCAAATCGGGCCCACTAGTTGCAGAATGCAAGAGATGAACAGTCTTATTTTTAATGTCTGCTTTAGGGATATGAAATCATTATTTAAAGAGAAGAATGAACGGCAGCAATGGGTCGATAACAGTCAGTAACTTTACTTCCCACCACCTAAACAAGGTGGTGACATCGGCGCTCCACCTGATGTCTCCTGCCACTCTTCTTCTGTATATGTATGAATCGCTAAAGCATGAATGGCATTTTTTAATTCATCCGCTAAGGTTGCATTAATCATTCTATGACGGGCGAGTAAATTTTTTCCTGCAAAAGCAGGAGAAACTACAACAACTTTAAAGTGAGACTCCGAACCTTCAGGCACGTTATGATTACTGCTTTCGTTTATAACTTCTAAATGTAATGGGTTAAAATCATCAGCCAATTTTTTTTCGATTGTTGCTTGTACTGTCATATCAATTACTCATTTATCCTTTTTTGATTCTTTATCATCTTCATGATCATCATGTTCATCTTTATGATGATCTTCATGTTTTAATTTAGCCATTTCAAGTAAACGTTGTTCAACTTTATGATTCACTGAATTTTCAGGGAACTCACCTTCTGCATTACGTTCTCCAGCAGGCAATCCGGTTAATAATGAGATAGCTTCATTTACATTATTGATGGGATATAAAACAAACTGCTTATTTTCAATTGCATCAACCACATCATCTCTTAATATTAAATGCGGAATATTCGTTGTAGGGAAAATAACGCCTTGCTTACCGGTTAAACCCTGTTGTTTACATATATCAAAAAAACCTTCAATTTTTTCATTAATTCCACCAACAGCCTGAACATTGCCGTGTTGATCTGCAGAACCGGTAATGGCAAATGATTGTTTTACCGGTACTTTTGAAATAGCAGAGACTAATGCACAGAGTTCACCGACTGTTGCACTATCGCCATCAACACTGCCGTAAGACTGTTCAAAAACCAGGCTGGCTGATAATGAAAATGGTTTATTCGTTGCGTAATGAGCACCCAAATAAGAAGACAGGATCAACACACCTTTTGAATGCAATGCACCACCGAGCTCAACCTCACGTTCTATATCGATAATATCACCATCACCAATACGAACATTAGCCGTTATACGCGCTGGCTGTGCAAATTCAAGCCGCCCTGTTTCAATAACAAACAAACCATTTACTGTGGCAACTTTTTCACCACTAATATTAATACGAATAATACCTTTATTGATTTCATCATAAATTTGATCACGACTACGATCTGCACGATAAATTTGTTTATCAATCGCCGTTTGCACATCTTTTCTTTGCACTGTTTGAATTGTGGCCTTTGATTTATTTTCTTTTTTTGCCCAAAAATCTGCTTCAATTAAAAGATCCAGCATGCTGCGCATGTGTGTTGATAATTGTGTCGTGTCTTCAATTTGACGCATGCCATATTCAATGACACGTTTAACAGCATCTTGCTCAAAAGCAGCCAATTTATTTTTTCTGACCAGGGTCGCTATCACTTGTGCATACTCATTTAATGATTCTTTTGAGCAGTCAATACTTTCAGAAAAATCCACTTCTACTTTAAAAAGCTCAGAAAATGCAGAATCACCTTCTTCTAATAAATAATACAAGGCGCGACTACCAACGAGTACAACTTTTGTGTCAAACGGTATTGGTTCTGGCTCCAGAGAAACGGTATTAACTAAACCAGCGGAATCTCCTAAAGATTCAATATTGATTTTTTTTGCAACCAATACTCTTTTTAATGCTTCCCATGAATTGGGTTGAGTTAACAATTTTTGCGCGTCGATAATAAGGTAACCGCCATTCGCTTTATGTAATGCACCCGATTTAATAAAACGATAATCAGTTACCTGTGTCCCCATTTGCGATATGTATTCAACACGCCCTAATAAATTCTGGTGCATTGGGTTATTTTCATAAACAACAGGCGCACCATCATTGTTTTTATTATCAACAATCAGGTTTATTTCATAATGCTGAAAGCCAAAAAAATCTTCACCATTATCAAAAGAAAAATCAGCATGTTCCTGCTCACGAAATTCGTAAAGTCCATTAATAACGTCTTCTTGCAGATCCATTAAATAAGTTGTTATTGCTTTAATTTCTTTATACTTTACTTTCACTTCATCAATAAGATGTGCAGCTGCAAACATACCTACTTCACGATTTATTTCGGTGGTTTTTTCTCTGCTCTCTCTTTGCCACTGAGTACGTAATCGAATTAAATTATTCAGCCGTTCTTCTAATACCGTAATAAACTTTTCAAAGTGTTGTTTATCTTTAGCCGATAATTTTTCATACTCTTCAGCACTTAATCTTTTTCCATCTTTAGCAGCTGCAAAAGTTAATTCCTCATCACTGCGTAAAAAAATAAAATCATGTTGTTTTGCTTCTTCTGCTAAAGAATTAAATGCTGCATGAGTTTGTTCTTTTAGAGAATCACGAACTTCTTGTTGCCGGGTATAATAAAGCTCGCTTTCAAAGGCATTGGGGATGGCTGTTTGTAGATCCCGAACCAGTTGACGCATATCATCACGAAACTTATGGCCTTGTCCTGCAGGTAAACTAATTGCTTTAGGTTTTTGTGGTTCATCAAAATTAAAAATATAACACCAGTCGTCTGCTGGACTTTGTTCTGAGGACGCTTTATCTAAAAAACGTTTTAATAACGTGTGCTTACCTAAACCGGCCGAACCCATGAGGTACATGTTATAACCCGGTTTGTCGATTTCAACGGCAAAAGAAAGCGCTTCTATAGCCCGTTCTTGTCCGACCATCCCTTCAAAATCAGGGATATCATCCGTGGTTTTGAAATTAAATTCAGCCTGGTCGCAAAATGATCGTAATTGCAGGGCACTAAATGCTTTAGATTGTGTCATAGTCTACAGTTTTTATGTGTTATTTAATGAAAATGAGTTATATTATAAATTAAAGCAGTGTATGCTGCGAGTAAATACCGATGTATGTTCAGGGACGAAGGCATCATAATTACTTGATAACCTTCATGATTTTTATGTTACGTAACAAAAATGGCTATACCCGAGTAATTCACTTAGAATTAACCATTGTTCACATAAACCGTATTTCAATGTGTCTTTTAAGTTTTAACTTTAATAAAGCACAAAAACAGGGAAAAACAAGAAAAGGGGCTCTACTATGAAATTATCATCACGCGCACATTATGCCATTAAGACAGTTTTAGAACTTTCAACTCACGCCGATGAACCTGTGACTTTAGCGCACCTCGCGCAGGCTCAAAATATTTCGATTTCGTACCTGGAGCAAATTTTCGCTTTATTACGAAAATGTGACATTGTTAAAAGCGCACGCGGCCCAGGTGGCGGTTATATGCTAAACAAACCATTAACCGACATTTCAATCGCTGCAATTGTAAAAGCAGTTGATAAAGCAACGGTTAAAGAAACAAGCATGGAACCTGAATTTAACAAATCAGACAGCCATACTCTCTGGTTGAGTTTACTTGAGCTAATCGGTGGTTATCTTGACAGCATTAGTCTTGCTGAATTACATAGCATTTACAAAACACCGGAAGCGACAAATAAAGACTAAAAATCTTTATTTAAAAAATTTTAATTCGTTTTAACGAATAAGCCCCCATTTAAATTGCGGAAATATGAAAATATTTCCGCTTTTTTTT
>JAUWUS010000120.1 GCA_030617815.1 Gammaproteobacteria bacterium | reverse complement strand
GGGTAAACATATCACTCAACAAAGTTTAATCGTGGAAGAATTACTGGCGCATCATTTAAGTATGCGTCAGTTGCGTGTTGCTATGCATAAAGAAAAAGCGCCGGTGTTAAAAAAACAGGCGGGTTTAATAGAACAGTTTTTATCGGCTTTGCCGTTTAAATTAACTGCTGCACAACAAAGAGTCGTAAAAGACATTAATTTTGATTTGGAAAAATCAAATCCAATGCAACGTTTAGTGCAAGGTGATGTTGGATCCGGTAAAACCGTGGTCGCGGCATTAGCGATGTTAAAAGCCATTGAGTCAGGTTATCAGGCTGCGATAATGGCGCCGACAGAATTACTGGCTGAGCAACATTTTCAAAATTTTAAAGGCTGGCTGGAGCCGTTAGGACTAAATGTTGTCTGGTTATCCGGTAAATTAAAAACAGCTGCAAAACGTGAAGCTATTGAGAAAATAAATAATGCTCACGGTCAGGTGATTGTCGGTACACATGCTTTATTTCAGGAATGTGTGGAATTTGCAAAACTGGGATTAATTGTGGTTGATGAACAGCATCGTTTTGGTGTGCATCAGCGTTTAGCTTTGAGAGAAAAAGGTAATCATCAGGACGGTTATCCGCATCAACTAATCATGACAGCAACACCTATTCCCCGGACATTGGCAATGACGGCGTATGCGGATCTGGATTGCTCCGTGATTGATGAATTACCTCCCGGGCGCATCCCGGTTGAAACGGTCGTTATTCCTGAATCAAAACGTGAAGCTGTGGTGCAGCGAGTTGAACAGGCTTGCCATGAGGACCGGCAAATTTACTGGGTCTGTACTTTAATTGAGGAATCCGAAGTATTGCAGGCACAAGCTGCGGAGAACACCGCAACATTACTTGCCGAGGCATTGAGCAATGTGCGTGTTGCTTTGGTTCATGGCCGTATGAAAGCAGAAGAAAAAGAAAAGGTGATGGCAGCCTTTAAAGCCGGTGAAGTTGATTTGCTGGTTGCGACCACGGTAATTGAAGTGGGGGTTGATGTACCTAATGCGAGTTTAATGATTATTGAAAATGCAGAACGCCTGGGCTTGTCGCAGTTGCATCAGTTACGCGGTCGCGTTGGTCGCGGTTCACAGGAAAGTGCCTGTGTACTCATGTATCATGGTACTTTATCGGATAATGCGAGGCAGCGTTTAGCGGTGATGCGTGAAACCAATGATGGTTTTGAAATTGCGAGGAAGGATCTTGAATTGCGTGGGCCAGGTGAAGTCCTTGGTACAAAACAAACCGGTTTAATGCAAATGCGTATTGCTGATTTGCAGCGTGATCAGGATCTGATTCCGCATGTTGCTGAGATGGCGGATCAATTATTTCAGCATTATCCCGATTTTGTTGAGCCATTAATCAATCGCTGGATAGGACGTGCAACAAAATATGCTGTGGTTTAAATTGAGACTATTTTGAAAATATTAACATCTAATAATTTTGGTAATCATATTTTTGAGCCGGTTTGGCGCAGTCACAATGCGTTAGTGAGTCATTCGGTGCCGGCTGAAATTGCTCCCTGGTTGTTTGATCAAGGGTCATTAACACGACGAATTTTACTGTGCTGTAAAAAAAAATTTCGGGTGGAAGTTTTGTCACAAAAATGGCAACGGCCAATGTTAAATGAAGCACTTCGCTTAGGAGTGCACCCGGAACATCATGCATTAATTAGAGAAGTTTTACTTTATTGTGGCGATAGCCCCTGGGTTTTTGCACGCAGTGTTTTGCCGCGTAAGACATTAACAGGGCGACGACGTTTTCTTGGTAAACTGGGAAGTCGACCCTTGGGAGAAATTTTATTTTCTGATCCTGATATCCAGCGCGATGCTTTGGAAGTTGCACAAATAAAAAAAGGGCAACGTATGTTCAGATGTGCGACAGAATGTTTAAATGATCCACCTGATTTTGTTTGGGGACGACGTTCAGTTTTTTATTTGCATAAAAAACCGCTGCTGGTGAATGAAGTTTTTTTACCTTCCATTTTAATGACGTGAATAAATTGCATTATGAAAAATAGTTCAAAACAAGGTATTGACTGGTCGTACGTTAAACAACGTATATATCAATATTCTCTTTTAGCTCGCTTAAATAAACCGATTGGTATTTTCCTTTTACTTTGGCCAACGTTATGGGCATTGTGGATTGCTGCTGAAGGTGTTCCTGATCTTGGTGTATTAACGGTTTTCGTTTTGGGTGTTGTATTAATGCGTTCGGCGGGTTGTGTTATTAATGATTATGCTGATCGGGAAATTGATCCGCGAATCAACAGAACAAAAAATCGGCCGATAGCTGCAGGTCGGGTATCACCGGATGAAGCAATGTTGTTATTTATGGCGTTGTGCTTTAGTGCTTTTTTACTTGTTTTAACCATGAATACCTTCACCATTTTATTATCGTTAGGCGGCGTTTTGCTTGCGGGAATTTATCCTTTTATGAAACGTTATACGCATATGCCGCAGATTGTTTTAGGTATGGCGTTTGGCTGGTCGGTGCCGATGGCGTTTGCCGCACAAACCAATAGTGTGCCAAAAATTGCCTGGCTTATTTATGTGGTAACCGTTCTTTGGGCGGTCATTTACGACACCATGTATGCCATGGCCGATCGCATAGATGATCTGAAAATTGGTGTGAAGTCGACAGCTATTCTTTTTGGTGATGCAGATCGGGTCATAATTGGCATTTTACAGGCCATGATGCTTTTTTCTCTTTATTTAATAGGTGAGCAAGCGCAGTTAGGTGATGGTTATAATATTGCCGTATTGCTAGCAGCGGTTTTGATGGTTTATCAGCAGTATTTAATTCGCTATCGCCAGCCTTCTTTGTGCATTAGTGCTTTTTTGAACAATAACTGGCTGGGGCTTGTGATATTTGTGGGTATTGTTACAAGTTATCTCGCTATACGTAATTGAGAATAAAGCAAAATTGTGACGGAGTTCTGGTGTTTCTGCGGTAATACTCGGCTATAATTTAGAAAGGTCATTCTTCTTCCCCCACAAGTTTGATTAGCTTTTTGAACGAGCTAAACTTAATTTTGTAACTTGATGATTTAATTGTGGCTATGAATATCTACAAAACAAAAAATATTTTAGCACTGATCGTTTTACTGTTTTCCTGTCATGTGAATTACACTATGGCAGAGCAAAATGAGCCCCTGCTTAACTTCAAATTTAACCACCTATCGAATATTCAAAGCCAAAGTACGGATCAATTTTTTCAACCTTCCTCTTTAGACAGTGATAATACGCTTAATTTTGAGCAATTTGATGCAACCTGGACGTATCCCTGGGAAACCAAAAGTGTGAATATTGATGTGGGGATGACGTTACGTCATTTATCTGTATTTAAAAATGCGACTGAAAACTCAGACAGTCAATCTTTTCAGGAAGTCTTACCGCTATTACACGCTTCTGCATTATTTGCGCTTCCTTTAAAAGGCTTATCTGCGGGTATTGAAGGTACTCATCTTGATTCGACTGATGTTCAGGTTTTTGATTATCGTGCTAAAGTTTCTTACGA
>JAUWUS010000126.1 GCA_030617815.1 Gammaproteobacteria bacterium | reverse complement strand
TTCAGTTCCTATAAAGGCTGCAAGTTCTTCTTCTAAAAGATGGTGTTCAACTGAATGGCCTGAAACCAGATGTGCAGAACCACTACCAACACCATATTGATCTGCAGCTTTTTTAAAACGTTGAATAACATCGGGGTGATTAGCTAAACCAAGATAATCATTGCTGCAAAAAGATAAAACTTTTTTTCCATTTATTATGGGTTCAACCGACTGAGGAGATTCAAGCACTTTGCGCGATCGATAAAGATGCTCAGCCTTACGCTGCTCTAACTCTTTTTGTAAATCATCTAAAATCATATTTTTTACCACACGAGTCCATGGATGGGCGAAGGTAGAACAACGCAGGAGCAGTTGTCGAGAGGACACGGAGGTTCACAGAGTTTAATTTAATAAGTTCAACCTGATTAAACATCATTTGGCAGTTAAATTAAAATTCTATAAAAATTAATATTTTTTCCCTGTGTTCTCCGTGTCCTCAGTGGTGAGAATTTTATATCGCCTTAATACCCAACCGTTCAAACAACTGCATATCATCATTGGTATCTGGATTTGGTGTGGTTAATAATTTATCACCATAAAAAATAGAGTTTGCACCAGCAAAGAAACACATGGCTTGCATTTCATCACTCATTTTTTCACGACCAGCAGACAAACGCACATAAGATTTCGGCATTAAAACTCGTGCCACAGCAACACTGCGAATAAATTCTAATGAATCAAGATCATCTCCATTTTCCATTGGGGTACCACTAACCCGAACCAACATATTGATCGGTACACTTTCAGGATGTTTTGGCTGGTTAGCGAGTTCCTGAAATAAACCAACACGATCACGACGGCTTTCGCCCATACCGACGATGCCACCACAACAAACATTCATACCGGCATCACGAACACGTTGAATGGTGTCTAACCGATCCTGATATGTGCGAGTAGTAATCACTTCACCATAATATTCTGGTGAGGTATCAAGGTTATGATTGTAATAATCCAGCCCTGCATCTTTAAGTTCTTCTGTTTGTTTATCGGTAAGCATGCCTAACGTTACGCAAGTTTCCATGCCCATGGCTTTAACCTCTTTTACCATTTTGATCACCGGGCCAAGATCTCTATCTTTAGGACTACGCCATGCAGCCCCCATACAAAAACGACTTGAGCCATTTTCTTTTGCTATTTTAGCTGCAGCAATAACTTCTTCTAAAGGCATTAAAGGTTCATCTTCTAATTCAGTATCATAACGCGCACTTTGTGGGCAGTAACCACAATCTTCCGAACACTTTCCTGTTTTAATACTTAACAGAGTACTCACCTGAACCGCATTGGCATCAAAATTTCTACGGTGAGTTGTTTGTGCTTCAAACAATAAATCATTAAACGGCATTTCAAACAATGCGGTTATTTCATCGATTGTCCAATCGTGTCGTAAAGTCTCACTTTGTTTCTCTGTTTTATTCATTACGGCACTCATGATATTTCTCCCGTGGTTTTATCTATCATTATTTCAATGTCTTGCCAGTTTTCTTTTTGTGTTTTTATGAGTTCCCAGACCGTCCAGGGAACGAGAGTCAGACCAACCACTCCGCCCATTAAAATCCAGAGTTTCCAGTCTGTACCAAAAAATGTTCCAATCGGAATTACTACACCGATCATGCCGTAAAATCGATAAGCAGCTTGTTGTGTGTAATGTCCTACCAGCTCATTCGGATGATGACGCGAAATAATATAGATCATAATAGAAAGGCCAAACCATAAAATTGGCGGCACAATCATGGCGATAAACATGAAAATCATTAAGATTCGTTCATGCTCACCAAGCAGAATAATCGGGGCAACAACCAAACCAGGCAATAGCGCCAGAAGATTGCCAAAATTAAATAAACGAGCAAACATTCGCGCATTTTTTGCAGGAATGATTTTTGTCTTTTCTGTTATTTTATTCCCTTGAATGGAAACGTCGTTTTGAGCTGTCATATTCACTTTTGATAAATGAGGAAGTATTTAGTTACACTTTGGCTTCGGTTACAATGAGCAAAATACTGGAAATCACGGCTAATTTATGCATTTTTACAATAGCGTGAATGATAAACACCTTAGATTAGGTGTCAACTGATATGGATATCAATGATTTACAACTGGTTAAAAAATAACCTTCTCAGCTTAATTTCTAAGCAATGTTTATTATGCCTCAGCCCTACAGATAATAAGCACTTACTTTGCTCAGATTGTGAGCAGGATTTACCCAAAAATACCTTTCACTGCGTTATTTGTGCCTCCCCCTTCTCAGCAGCACAAACGAAAAATAAACACCTTATTTGTGGTCAATGCCAAAAAAATCCCCCGCACTACACAACCAGCATTATTCCCCACTTTTACGCTTCGCCCCTTAAACAATTAATTACCCAGCTAAAATTTCATGGCAACCTTTCTTATACCCCGTTGCTTGCACAAAGTTTTATTCATTCAGTAAAACACCGCAAAAATAACCTGCCCGAATGCATTATTCCAATTCCATTACATACCCAGCGTTTACGAGAACGAGGCTTTAACCAGTCATTGGAGCTCGCTCGAATTATCGCATTGCAACTCAACATTCCCCTGAATTACTCACTTTGCATGCGTAACAAAGACACTCCATACCAAAGTGGTTTAAGCGCAAAACAACGTAAACAAAACCTGAAAAATGCCTTTGACTTGACAAAGTCACACACCTATAAGCATGTTGCCATTTTTGATGATGTTGTCACCACCGGCACAACCGTTAATGAACTGGCCCGGGAACTCAAACAAAGTGGAGTAGAAATTATAGAAGTGTGGGCGATCGCCCGCACCCGTGATAAAAACAGCTAAAAATTTAAATAAAAATCGATAAACGGTCCGGTCCGCTCATAATCCGCACCTGTACTTGTCTCATTATCAAGATTGAATTGCTGATGCTGCCAGCCCCCCTGCAAACCAAAGCCTTCACGCCATTCGTAAGAAACTTTAGCACGATAATCAAAAACCTGAACATCAGTCGAATCAAGATGAGTACCTTCAATACCCGCAGATAAGCCTTTTAAAGGAAGCGCAAATAATGCAGAAGCGTGTAATAGCGGTAAGACTTCCTGAAAA
>JAUWUS010000094.1 GCA_030617815.1 Gammaproteobacteria bacterium | reverse complement strand
TTGATCAATGACCGCAATAGCACGACGTCCTTTTAATAGTTGTCTTATTTTTTCTTGTGGGAAAGGACGGAATATTCTTAATCTTGCCAATCCAACTTTCCAACCGGCTTCGCGTAAACTATCAACGGCATCATGTGCCTTGGTGGCAAACGATCCCAGCATAACAAAGACATATTCGGCATCATCCATTTGATAGTTATCAATTAAGTCATAACGTCGACCAAAGGTATCAGCGAATTCATCGGCTATATCGTCGTAAACAGATAAAGCATTTTGTACGGATAAGAGAGCTTCATAACTAAAATAAGAATAAGGGCCACCACCAAGTAACGCAATCGCCTGACTTAATGATGCACTGCCTTTAAATTGCAGGTTCTCCGGATCAAACTCACCAACAAAGGCAGCAGCTTTTTCAGCATCAGGAAGCTCAACGGGTTCGCGAGTGAAAGAAAGATAAAAACCATCCAGATTAACTATGGCAGGTACACGAATATCTTTATGTTCAGCTAAGCGATAGGCCATTAATACGCTGTCAGTAATTTCCTGACAGGTGGCGCAATGAATTTGTAAAAAACCACTATCACGCGCAGCCATAATATCATTGTGATCTGATCCCAATGTAATAGGAGAAGATAAACCGCGAGAGACATTAATCATGACAAATGGCGCACGCCAACCAGCTACGGTGTAAACCATCTCCATACCATAGAGCAGCCCCTGACTCGAGGTAGCAGTAAAAACACGGACACCTGAAGAAGCGGCACTCCCTGCTGCCGTGATCATGGAATGTTCAGATTCCAAAGTCACCATGCGTGCATCCATTTCACCCCTGTCAATCCATACGGAGATATCTTCAATAATTTCTGTTTGTGGAGTAATGGGAAAAGCAGGAATGTAATCGGTTTGTGCTAACCGCGCACCCCATGCCGCAGCACCATTACCTGTTAATAGTTTACGCGTCATGATTTAACTCCTGGCTGTTTTTGTTCTTTAGTGATGTCTTTTTCTTTAGCCATTTCTTGTTCTTTAGCAAGGTGTTCCGGTATCGACTCAATCGCATGAGGGGGACATTGCGCAACACAAATTAGACAACCTTTACAGTGGTCATAGTCAATATCGGGTAACTTGTCATCACGAACAGTGATCGCACCATCAGGACAATAAGTACTACAGATCCACCAACAGCCACTGCATTTTTCATAATTAATAACAGGACGCATGGTGCGCCATAAACCAGTACGTACTTCAACACTGGTGACTCCTGAATGAATCGCGGGTGCCGAAATTTCTGCATTTTCAAAAGGCAGGTTTATCCATTCGGGTTTTATATAATCTGTTGCTGAAGGAAGTGCACTTTCTTTGACAGCACCCGCATATGAACTCATGGCATCAAAGGCCGTTAAGGCAACCTTCAGGTTTTGTTTAACAATTTCATTACCTAAATGTTCCAGCTCTTCAGTTAAGGCGCAGGTGAAAGTCTCTTTTGAAATAACATTGCTTAGTGCCGCTGCGGCTGCAGCACATTGACTACCGATATAAGGAAGCTCTGCACGATCTTCTACTTCTTCTTTAGCTGGAAGAATGATAATCATTGCTTGAGTATTTAAACGTTGTTGCCAGGTATCTGCTTTTTCATGACTATTAATTAACAACACTGTATGTTGATCAATCCCTTGTATGACACCAGCTGCAGGCATACCAACCAGAGTGTCATCAGAAACCACCACCAGATCAGGATGACTAATGATGCCGCGTTCATTCACTGCTGATTTGTCAGCGCGGACATAAGCAAAAAGTGGGGCTCCACGTCGCTCTGCACCATAGATCGGTGCATCCTGTACTTCATAGCCTTCCATGAAAAAAGCCGTGCCGAGAATACGGCTTGCTGTTTTCATACCCTGACCACCTCGCCCATGAAAGCGGATTCTAAACATTATGCTGTTTACCTTTATTAAAACAAATAAAACCTAGAATATATTCCAACGACGAAAACTCATGGCCCTATCGAGTCGTTTACGTGCCATTGCAAGTGCTGCCTCACGTGGCAATATTTGATCACGTTTTGCAGTTTCTAAAACTTCACGAGTGTTGCGACGTAGTTTTTCTTCAATAGTCGCAAAGGCCGCTGATTGACTAGCACCTTGATATTCCATTGCTGCACAAATGACACCACCGGCATTAGCAATAAAGTCCGGCACACATAAAACGCCTTTATCATGTAGTATTTTTTCTGCTGCATGAGTAATAGGAATATTGGCACCTTCCACTACCATTTTGGTATTGAGTCTGTGAACATTATCTTCATGAATAACATCAGGACGGGCGGCAGGGATCCAGATATCACATTCGATATCAATAATGGCATCACGATCACGTATCTCTCCGTCAGGATAATCGGTAACACTTTTTCCTTCTGCCTTTAGCGCGATCAGTTCTTTAACATTTAATCCGTGAGGATTATAAATCGTACCAGTAGAATCTGAAACGGCAACTGGAGTCGCGCCATCTCGACTTAAGAAGTTGCTGACATTTTTACCCACAGCACCAAAGCCTTGCACAGCAAAACGTACATCTTCAATCTTAGAATTAGAAAATTCAAGTACGACATCAACCACGTGACTTAATCCCCAACCGGTCGCACCAATCTCATCGAGTGGAATACCACCGACTTCACGTGGTAAACCGACCACACGTCCTATTTCATCTTTAACCCAGGCCATGCATTCTTCATTGGTTCCCATATCCGGAGCAAAGATATATTGCTCTACTTCTTTTAATGCACAAGCCAAACCTCTAATTAAAATTTCTTTTTGTTGTTTGGGCATTTTTGGATCACCCACCAATATGGCTTTTCCGCCACCATGTGGGAGTCCGGCAGCAGCATTTTTAAAGGTCATAGCTCGAGCGAGTCGAGCACATTCTTCGGTAGTGACATCAGATGCCATCCGTAGCCCCCCAATGGACGGGCCTTTTGCGACATTATCAACAACCAGAACACCTTTAAGTCCAATACTAGGCTCATGGACATGAATAATCTTGAGAGGACCAAGTTCATCCGCGAGCGAGAAAATGTCATTCATAGTTACTTCCTTATATATACATACTCTCGATTAACTATAGTTGAAAAATATAATTAGTTCATTTATTACATCGCTAAGTTTTTAAGTGATTGATCAGGATCAATGTTTATGCATAGTAAATTTGGATCTGTCCCCTATTACTTCCATGTAAAATTTACTACCAATATTCAGCTTTGTTAAGTGCTTCTACGCAATACGAATCAGCTGTAATGGGTTCTATTTCATCACCAACCAATGATTGACCAAGCCAACCTTCAGGGTATGTTAATGCGAAGGGAGCTTTTATTATTTTTTCGGTAATGAAGCTAAAACCGACTTTAGAGTAAAACTTAGGATCACCATAGGTAAAGACTAACTCTACTCCATTTTCTTTTAAGTGGTGAATACCAAAGTTAATTAACTTCTGACCAAACCCTTTTCCCTGGTAATTTGTATGTATCGCTACTGGAGATAAAATAAAAGCATTAACCTCACTTTCAAACGTCAACCGGGTAAAAAATATACTACCGATAATTTTCTCATTTTCAACAGCAACAAACCCATAAAGATCTTGAACATTTGTTCCCGTCATTAAATCATAAACCAGGTTACCTATTACCAAACCTTCTGACTGTCCTTCTGAGTCTGAAAACACCTTAGTGAAGAGTTGTTTAATTTCTTCAGTATTGTTTGGACTGTATGTTAATAAATTCATATATTTGCCGCTTCGAAAATATAAAGAGCTCTGCCCCATTTATTTCTCATGAGTTTTTTTTGATAGCTTAGCTTCCGTGCCTTCAATGTATTTTAATCCCCATGTCGCAATTTCTTCAACAATAGGTCCTAAAGCCTCCCCCTTCTTTGTCAAAGTATACGCATAACGAACCGGCCTATCTTGATAGGCTTCTTTGCTAATAATGCCATTCTCCAACAATCGTTTAAGACGCTCAGCAAGTATGTTTGTTGGAATACCTTCCGGGGAAGACAAAAAATCACCATATGTTCGCTTACCAAAAAACAAATCCCGTATAAGAATCAAGGTCCACTTATCACCCAGTAAATCCAAGGTATTTGTTATAGGGCAAGGGGATCGTGCAAACAACGGCCCAGTATCACTTTTAGGGTCTTTATTATTTAATTTACTCATTTTGCTACTCTTTGTGCGTCCGAGCTAAATTCTAGCAGAAACCCAGTAACTTGCAATTTTAAAGTAACCTGCTAATATCTAGTTACTTGCAAATCAAAAGTAACTGGAGATAAGCTATGACAACAGCCGCATTGAAGCAAAACACCCAACCCATATTTCTTCCCGCTACATTATTCACCTGGTTTTCATTGATAACCATATTAAGTCTCAACCAGTTTTTTCTCACCAAGCACGGTGAACCACCAGTATATTTACTTATTACCGCGGTAATATCGATAAGTACATTTTCCATTGCATATTGGCGACTCGTTCAGTTCCGTGACTTTGTGCTAAATATCGATATGCGTTTACTCATTCTATTGCACAGTTGGCGCACACTCGGGCTTGGTTTTATCATGCTTTACTCTATTGGTGAACTACCTGCTCTTTTTGCCTTTCTTGCAGGTTTTGGGGATGCCATTGTTGCAGTTGGTGCTGTTTTTCTTACTTATGCGATGTTTACAAAAAAAGACGGCGTATCAAAAAAATGGGTAAAACGTTGGAATACTTTTGGACTTTTGGATTTCGTTATTGCGATTAGTATTGGCATACTGCAACGAACAGACGCTCTGTTATTTCAAGAAAATGGAATCAATAGTGATTTAATGAGCCAATTCCCTTTCGTTTTAATACCCGGTTTTCTGGTTCAGATATTTACACTTACACATATCATCATCTATCTACAATTGAAAAATAAACATCAAAACCAAAGCTTAATTCGGTTTTAAAAATAAACGGAAAATAAACGGGGTCAGAGAACAATATTCTCTAATATTAGAAACAATTGGTCTCTGACACCTATTTCTTAAAATACGATAGCAGTTATGAATTCTAAAGAGACTTGGAGTCTCACAGAAACTGCTCCTTGTTCCGGTTATCTTTAGTAATAAATATAGTTTAAAGTTTTGATATTTTACAGTTACGATTTACTCACTAACATCTTATATTAACCTACTATGCCGCTTAACTATTCATTACAAGTACACCATGCTCGATCTAGGTTATTACTCTTCCGTTATCGAGCATAGCATTTCCTCTATAGTAGGGCATGTGCATGTAGTAAATTCGAGCATAGCGTCTACACTTTCGAATTAATTGGGGGCAGAGAATAAGCTTAAAGGATCTCACTCGATATGATCAAAATTAAATCACTCCGACCCCTTTAATTCGTCTTTAATTCCTTTAATTTATCTTGAAAAAACAACATATTCACCCATAATTTATAATAATGACTTTATCACATAAATTCACACATATTCACTCAGGAAAACTGTTCCTGTTTATTTATTTAATTCTCTCCGTTACACATGTCTTTGCGGGTAGTTTTAATGATTTAAAAGAAACATATGAAGAAATTGAAGATGATTTATTAGAAAGTATTTATGACATTCCTATTTATTTGGAATCCGAGGTAACAGAAAATGCGATGCGTGGGGACGTTTATGGCATTATCTACCACCCGTATAAAACAGTGAGTGAAAACCTGTCCTCATTATCAAGTTGGTGTGAAATCATGCCGCAACATCTCAACATCAAGGCATGTACATATCAATATATTAATGGACAATGTAAGTTAATCTTTTATTCAGGGCGAAAGTTTTATGAGAAAGCAGATGATGTTTATCATCTTGATTATGAATTTAATGTCCTGGCTTTAAATAAAAACTATTTCAATGCCTCTTTAAATTCAAAGAAAGGGCCATTAGACACTACAAACTATATTATTAACGTTGAAGCCATCCCACTTACTGACAATTCCACATTTTTTTATCTTGCTTATGAATATAAATATGGTTTCTGGACACGTCTCGGTATGTCGGCCTATTTTTCAACACTGGGAAGTGGCAAAGTGGGTTTTACTATCGAGGATAAAGATGAAGAAGGTAACCCAATATACGTCGAGGGTATTCGCGGTATTATTGAACGTAACTCCATGCGCTATTACTTTGCGATTCAGTCTTATTTAGATACGCAAAAAGATCCAATAGAAATACGTTTTAAAAGAAGAATAAGTAACTGGTTTGATCTGACTGAAAAACATCACAAACAGCTTTATGAAATGGATAAAAAAGATTACCTGAAATACAAAAAAATGGAACGCCAGGATCAAGTCAGACTGCAGAAAGTGATTTATAAAAATGAAAAGAAACCTGTGACTATTCCAGCGTCTGTTACAGAATGTTTTGCTGTCGATGAAACTTTAATGGATTTATTCGATTAATAAACTTTTACTTATTCACAATTAAAGGGGGCTGCCCCCTTTAATTTTTACATACCACACAATACCGATGAGGACGTATGTAAAATGTAAGGTTTGACCCTAACGATTTCTATCACCATTTGTGATATTTAGAATATTTTCCATAATATTTTTCGTTTCCTTACGTTAAAATTAAAAGGAATTAATTGGGGGCTGTCCCCTATACTTCCATATAAAATTGCCTACCAATATTCAGCTTTGCTAAGTGCTTCTACGCAATACGAATCACCTGTAATTGGTTCAATTTCATCACCAACCAATGATTGACCAAGCCAACCTTCGGGGTATGTTAATGTTAAGGGAGCTTTTACTAATTTTTCGGAAATGAGGCTAAAACCGACTTTAGAGTAAAACTTAGGATCACCATAGGTAAAGACTAACTCTACTCCATTTTCTTTTAAGTGGTGAATACCAAAGTTAATTAACTTCTGACCAAACCCTTTTCCCTGGTAATTGGTATGTATCGCGACTGGAGATAAAATAAAAGCATTAACCTCACTTTCAAAGGTCAACCTGGTAAAAAATATACTACCGATAATTTTCTCATTTTCAATAGCCACAAATCCATAAAGATCCTGAACATCCGTGCCCGTCATTAACTCATAAACCAGGTTTCCGATTACCAAGCCTTCCGACTGTCCTTCTAAATCTGAAAACACCTTAGTGAAGAGTTGTTTAATTTCTTCAGTATTGTTTGG
>JAUWUS010000061.1 GCA_030617815.1 Gammaproteobacteria bacterium | reverse complement strand
ATGAAAGGGATGCCGAGTAATATAACAAACGGATTGACTAATGATTCGTATTGTATGGCCATGACAACAAACACAAGGAATAGGGCTAATCCAACGAGGATAAAAGTTTTATTCTGACTTTCATGTTTTGCAGCAAATGTTTCGCTTTCAAAAATTGTGTAACCACTCGGTACATCAAACGTTTCGAGTTGTTGGTTAACTTTATCTTCTATTTCAGAGAGTGATGAGTCTGGATTGATCGATGCGCTAATTTCTACCACACGGCGTTGATTGTCTCGTTTTATACGTGAAGGGGTTTGTTGTAGTTTTAAGGTTGCTACATCTTTGAGACGAATAATTTTGTCATTCACAACGCTAACAATAACATCGATTAAACGCTGCTTGCTGTTGCTTATGTTCTTAGGCAGTTTTAACAAAATGTTATGTTCTTTATCGTCTTCTAAAATGCCAGATACTACTAAGCCATTCATCGCCAGCCTGACTGCCTGACCAATTTCTTCTATACTGATACCAAGACTCGCGGCGCGAACACGATCAATTTTAACCACGAGCTCATCAGAAAAATCTTCATAGTTGTGTGAAATGTTTCTGAATTCTTTTATGGGTTTAAGTTTGGTGACAAGTTCAGTGCCTAGCTTTTTCAGTACATTGACATCGGGGCCTTGAATACGAATATTAAAATCATCACTACCACGGCCTATACGAATACCCCGTACACCTTGTACGCGCATCCAGACTTTAAGCCCAACTAAATTGAGTTGTTCTATTTTCTTGCGCATTTTCCGCACAAAGTCAGTGGTGGATGTTTTTCTTGCGGATGATGTATACAGTTGTACTTTTATACTGCTGTACTGGCTGGACTCTCTTTGGAAACGGCCAAAGACAAAACCACCTGAGGTGGTAAAAACTTTATCGACTTCTTTTTGTTTTAAGAAAAAATCTTCGAGAATTTTAACGGAGGTATCCATGTCTTCGAGTTGTGTGCCTGGATCAGTATGAACTGAAACGCGAATAAGCCCTTCATCGACCTGCGGTAAAAAACTGTCTTTTAAGGTGGTAAATAAACCAATAGATATAATGAATAAAACAATTAAGGTGATTACAAATGTTCGCGGTAAATTTAAGGTGCGGGTTAAAAAATTAATGTATGCCTTTCGCAAAACACGCAACCATTCATCCGTTTTAATTTGCAGAGTTGATGTTTTCGAATCACCTATGCGTGTGCTGAGAGCGGGAACGATGGTCGTTGCAACAAGCAACGAGGTCAGCATGGCAGCAGACAAGGTATAAATGAGTTCGTTAAAGAGTAAGCCGACTAAACCGCCAATGAATAAAAAAGGGAAAATAGCCGCTAAATTGGTGCTGGTCGATGCGACCATGGCACTGGTGATTTCTGCAGCAGCTTCTGTTGCGGCTTTAATTTTATCTTTTTCATTTTGTTGGTGACGATTGATGTTTTCTAACATGATGATGGTGTTATCAACCAGTAAGCCAACACCTAAAGCAATACCACCTAACGTCATGATATTTAACGATAATTCACCTAAACCCATGATGATAAAAGTGGAAAATATCGCAAGGGGTATCGCAGTACCGATGACTAAGGTGCGGCCAAGGTGGCCCAGGAATAAATACACCACTATCATGGCGAGCACTGCACCAGAGACAACGGCAAGGGTGGCGTTATTGATGGCGTGTTTAATAAAAATAGATTGGTCATCGACTACGCTAATATTGATATCACCGGGGATGATATTTTGTGCTTTTAATTTTGCGATTTGTCGTTGCACTGTTTCAACAACTTCTACGGTATTGGCCTGGGGTTGTTTTTGGATTGATAGTTTGATGCCGGGTTCTTTATTTAAGCGAATACGTAAGCGTTCTTCAGCATGGCTATCGATAACACGTGCAATGTCGGTGAGTTTGATGAGTTGTAGTGGTTGGCCAGTTTTTTGGATACGTTTAATAATGAGCTGTTTTAAGTCTTCAATATTTTTAAAACGTCCTTCTGTACGTACGCTAGTTTCTTTTTGGTGGGCTAATAATCTGCCGCCTGGAATATCCTGGTTTTCTGACTGAATGCGAGTGACCACATCATTATAGTTAAGCCCTAAACGTGCAAGTTTTTCCTGATCAAGGATGATTTGATATTCACGCACCGTGCCACCACCAACTTCAGCCGATGCAACACCTGATAAATTAATTAACCAGTTACGAAGTTCATAATCAACCCAGTTGCGCAGTTCAATGGTGTTTCTTTTAGTGGAGCTAACAGCATATTCCATAATAGGAATTTGTTGTGGGTCACGTTTGTAGATAATCGGTGGATCAATCGTATCCGGTAAAAAGCGTTTAGCACGATCAAGCCGGGTACTGGCATCTCTTAGTGCATCATTAATATCAGTGCCGTAAGGAAAGCCGAGGTCGAGTGACATTCTTCCTTCACTCGTGCTTGATTGAATGGATGTTGCACCATCCGTAATCGCTAATTGTTCTTCAACTTGACGGGTGACTTTGTCTTCCATGATGACAGTCGGGACGTTGGAATCAAAAATACGTACACGGACTTCGGGGTAAATTAAATGTGGTAGCAGGTTAATGCGAAGTTCATCGAGTGAAAAGAAACCAAGCATTAATACGGTTAAGGAAAGCATGAGTACACTAACTGGTCTACGTGCAGACCAGGAGGCTAAACCACCTGTGCGGTACTGTTTTGTTTCCATTAGATATCGTTGTTCTTTTCAGGCTTGTCTTTTTGCTTGGGTTTATCTTTTGTTGTGGTTTTCTGTTTAACTTTTGGGTTTGTGCTTTCGTCAATAATTTTGACTTTTTTTGTTTTTGCTAAACCCTGAAAGCCTTTAGTGACAATCGTGTCGTTGATATTTAAGCCTGAGATAACCTCAACCCATTCATTCACCTGAATGCCTGATTGAATACGGATCAGTTTAGTCGTTTCATTACTCACACGGTAAACATATTCACCGATGCTGTCGTTACGTATTGCCATGACGGGAATCACTAATCGTGGTGCCGTTACGGTATTAATTTCAATGCGACAGAGTTGGCCAGGGATTGCGCCTTGTGGTACTTCATTAAAAATAATTTCTATAGTGCCCTGGCGTGACGAGGTATCTATCGTTGGATGAATACGTAAAATTTTTCCGTCGAATTTTGTGTCGCCTAATGCATCAACTCGTATAGAAACGGCCATATCTTCTTTAAGTTGGCTGATGGTCAATTCTGAAAGTGAAAGTGTGACTTTTAACTGGGTGACATTGGCGAGGGATAATATGTGGCTATGTAATGAAACAACATCTCCTTCTTCGGAAAGTCGCTGGGTGATAACACCCGCGATTGGCGCATGAATTTTTGAGTAGGATAGGCGAGTTTTAAACAAGTTTTCTTCGGCGCCAGCTTGTTCAACTAACGTTTGCGCGCGTGACAACTGCTCTTTTGACGCAAGTTTACGAGGAATAAGCTTTTTTAGTCTTTTTAAGTCGAGTTTTGCCTGGCGATGTTGTGCGCGGGCTTTTTCAAACTCACGAATGAGAATCGCATCGTCTAAAATGGCGATAAGCTGATCTTTTTCTACCGTGTCACCGGGATAATAGGGCAGGCTTTTAATTTTGCCGGGTTCCTGGTTGTAGATTTTCACTGTACTTAAGGCTTCAATAGTGCCGGTAACGAGTTGTTGTTCTGTCAGCCCTTGTCTTACGACCTTGGTGACATGGACTTTGGTTGGTTTAGCTTTGTGATTACGTGCAGCAGAATTGTCATCGCAGCCATTGATTGTGCTCAGGAGTATCCCTAGCATGATGATGGGTATTAGTCGGTGTTTGATAAAAGAAATCTGGACTATCTTCATGTTTAAGCCTTAACTTATGCCACGCCGTATTTTTAGAATAAATCAGTTTAACATGTAATAATAACTATAGAATATAGCTAATATTTTTAAGTTTTAGAGAAGATTATGATGCCATTTCGTTACACCAGCGCCCCGGAAGGCGGTCGACAAGATATTCGCAATCTCAAGCGGATATTCCCGTACATTTGGGAGTATCGCGGCCGGGTTTTGATTGCGCTACTCAGCTTGGTTTTATCTAAAGTCGCTATAGTTGGTATTCCTCTCGTCTTTAAAGAAATTATTGATATTTTAGATCAAGTCGATAAACGCGCAGTTATTATTCCTATGAGTTTATTTCTACTTTATGGTGTTCTGCGTTTATCGGGTTCACTTTTTAATGAAGTCCGTGACGCTGTTTTTGCCCGAGTGCGTTATCGTGCTATGCGGCGACTTTCCAATAAAGTTTTAACTCATTTGCACAAACTCTCTTTGCGTTATCACCTTGAAAGGCGAACTGGAAATGTTGTGCGTGATCTGGAAAGAGGCACGAGTAGTATTAGCCAGATATTAAATTACCTGGTTTTTAATATTGTTCCCACTTTTGCGGAATTTATCCTGGTTGCCTTTATCTTGCTAGGTCGCTATGAAGCTAAATTTGCAATAGTTACTTTCACTACGGTCTTTATTTATATTACTTTTACTTTACTAGTTACTGAATGGCGTATGCATTTTAGACATAAGATGAATGCGCTTGATTCTGAATCCAATGGTCAAGCGGTTGATAGTTTAATTAATTATGAAACAGTAAAATATTTTAATAATGAAGCTTTTGAAATTCATCGTTATGACTCAACTTTGTCAGCATGGGAAAATGCCGCGGTAAAAAGTCAAACCTCTATGTCGATTTTAAATTTTGGCCAGGGTGCAATTATTGCCGTTGGTTTAACTTTTATAATGATTTATGCCGGTATGGGTGTTGTTGAGGAAAAAATGACTTTAGGTGACCTGGTATTGATTAATACCATGATGTTGCAGCTTTTCATGCCGCTTAGTTTTTTAGGAATCATCTATCGTATGTTAAAACATACCCTGGCAGATATGGATATGGTCTTTAAGCTTCTGGATGAAGATCTTGAAATTAAAGACAATAAAAATGCACAAGTGCTTAAACATGAAAAAGGTGAAATACGTTTTGAACATGTAGATTTTTCTTATACTGAAGAAAGAAAAATATTGCACGACATTTCATTTACGGTAAAACCAGGTCAGAAATTGGCTATTGTTGGTCATTCAGGTTCGGGTAAATCGACTCTCGCACGACTACTGTTTCGTTTTTATGATGTGAGTAGTGGACGTATTCTTTATGATAACCAGAATATTGCGCAAGTAACACAAGATAGCTTACGTCAGGCGATTGGTATTGTTCCTCAAGACACCGTGTTATTCAATGAGTCTATTCTCTACAACATAGTATATGCAAAACCAGGAGCTACAAAAGAAGAAGTTATAAGTGCAGCTAAGTTAGCCAATATTCATGAATTTATTAACAGCTTGCCTGATGGTTATGATACAGCTGTTGGTGAACGTGGCTTAAAGTTGTCTGGCGGTGAAAAACAGCGTCTTGCTATTGCCCGGGTTATATTAAAAGGATCACCGATTCTTATCTTTGATGAAGCAACATCTTCACTTGATTCAAAATCCGAGAAAGTTATTCTGGAAGCATTAAGTTCTGTGGCACAAACACATACGACACTGGTTATAGCTCACCGTTTATCAACGATTACGGATTCAGACGAAATACTTGTAATGGATAAGGGCAGGATTGTTGAGCAAGGGACACATTCAGAGTTACTGGCGCAGGCAGGCTTATATGCCGATATGTGGGCATTACAACTTCAGGAATCGGATGAAAATGAGGTCTAAATTCAGTAAATCGGTAGGGTTTATTGATAAATTAACGTCATAATTAATATTGTTTTGAGCTAAAAAACACTATAATACGTGTCTCAATCGAGCTAGAGGTTTAATATGAGTCAGGCTAAAGTCGAATTTGTTCCGGAAATACACAAAGAAATGATGGAGAGCAGTTGCTCGGGAAGTGAGCCGTTTGCTTTGCAAGTTCTCGATGACAGTATGGAGCCTGAATTCAAGAAAGACTGTATTATTATTATTGATACATCGGCTACAGTAAAACACGAATGTTATGTTATGGCTTTGGTCGAGAATGGTTATATCTTTCGTCAGTTATTGATTGAAGATGAAAAATATTTTATCACACCGTTGAATGAAGCCTATATGCATGAGAAAAGAGAAATAGCCTTTGAAGCATTAGAAGGGGTTATTGTGCAGCAGGCCAGCTCGAAAGGAAAACGCAGCGAACGTAAGCGGTACGATTAGTTCTGATATTATTTAGGCATCATTTGGTCTTTACGAATATTGGCTGTGAAATAGTCTATCGCAGTGTCTTCATCCACTTCCTTTTCATTTTTATCAAACAAATCTTGCTCGTAATCACTCCAGCCACGTAATCCTGTTTTAAGCGATGCAACATTTTTGTATCCAAGCTTTTGCATTACTTCACAAGCAAAAACACTTCGATTTCCTGAACGGCAGGCAACAACAATTTCTTTATTACGTGATTCGACTAGTTGTGCAACAGTTTCTTCATAATTCCATTCACACGCTGTTTCGAGTACGCCGCGTGGAACATTGAATGAGTTTTTAATGTGCATGGCTTCAAACTCATAAGGCTCACGAATATCCAATAGCAAAAGAGAAGGGTTTTCATTAAGCCGTTCTTCTAAATCCCAGGGGAATATTTCAGTAATATTTTTTGCGCTTTCTGCAACAAGTTCGTTAAATTTTTTCATCGTATTCAATTTTTCTTATTAAAGCCACGTTCAACGGCCATGACTGCAGCTTCAACGCGAGAATGAACACTGAGTTTGCGTAAAATAGCTTTCACATGCAGCTTAACCGTGCCATCAGAAATGCCGAGATTTCTGGCTATGGCTTTATTGCTTTGTCCTTCTGCTAATAAACCGAGAATTTCAGTTTCTCGTGGTGTTAAAGCCGAAAAAGGACTGTCATCTTTTTCTTCTTTTTCAGTTATTTTCCCTTGTACCGCTTTAGCAAGAATAGGGGCAAGATCAGGTGCAACAACAGTTTTACCAGCAACAATTTCACGCAATGCTAAAACAAGTTCGTCAGGCTCCATGTCTTTTAATAGGTAACCCTGGGCTCCTGAGCGTAAAGATTTCAACAAATCACTTTCTTCTGTACTGGTGGTTAACATAACAATGGGTAGTGAGTCATTTTTCTCGCGTAACATTGTTAAGACTTCCAGTCCATTGATGCCAGGCATCCTCATGTCGAGCAAGATAATATCCGGGTTTAACTCATCAACAAGTCGTTGCGCCTCATGGCCACTGCCAACAGATGCAACTACTTCAATACCGCGGCTGGTTAACAATCCTTCAAGACCCACACGAAAGAGGGTATGGTCATCAATTATTAAAGTGCGTAAGTTATTCATGGTAATAAATTCGGTGTTGGTGGAGAAACAAGGATAGGTTTTTTATTGTCTTTTTGTGATGGAAGTTCAGAGTGTCCAAACTGAAGTAATACCCGGGTTCCTTCATTGGGTTCACTTTCGATTTTAATTGTTCCACCAATTCGTTTGGCACGTTCATGCATAATGCTTAGCCCCAGGTGATCATCTAAGGTGATGTCTGCATCGGGAACATTTTTGATGCCAATACCGTCATCTTCAATTAAGATACTACAATCACCTTGTGTGTCACTGCGTAAAATAACACGTACTGTATGCGCCTGACTATGTTTGCGGATATTATTTAATGATTCCTGAACAATCCGAAGTGCCTGCACTTCAATACTTGCGGGTAAACTTAATACATTCCATTCTTTTTGTAAAAATATGGAAATATCTGTTTGGTACTGAAAGCGTTCAATAAGGTGTTCAACGGCTGGAATTAAACCGCGTTTATCAATGGGGGCACGGAAGTGAGTGATTAATTCACGTAATTCAGAATAAGCTTCGTCAATATTGTTTTCTATTTTTTCGAGCTCGTGCCAGACATCGGACTCTTCACCACCACGTAAGGTTTCATCCAGGACACGTACCTGGAAACGCAAGCTTGCTAATGTTTGTGCTAAAGAATCATGCAGTTCATGTGCAAGTCGATTACGTTCTTCCATTAAGGATAAACGATTTGCTTCATCTTCTGAACGTGCCTTATCAATCGCCATTCCCAGGTGGCGTCCGATACTGGTTAAAAGGTCTTCAATTTCTTCCTGGTTATGAAATTCCCGATTATTAACAAAAAGGTTATATACACCTAATGTTTTTCCCCGGTATTGCAACGGAACTGCAATCATTCCGATGTCTTTTTCGTCATCATCAAAAAAAGCCCGGCCGATAATTTTGTCGCATTTATGTATATCATCCTGAAATAAAACTTCGCCATCTTTATAAGCTATGCCACATAAACATTCATTGGAGGGAATGATTTGTTCGCGCTCCATCAGATCATCATCAAGTCCCACACTTGCCACCAGGCGCATTTGATCATCTTCGGTTAACAGACGAACAACAGCAGCACGGGCATGTACAACATCTTTCAGTGTTAAAAGGAAGCGGGTAAGAAGATCATCCAGATCACGAGATATATTTATGCTTGCGGCTACATCATAAATTACTTCTAATGAGTGTGTTTTTCTTTCGATATGTTTTGTTTGTTTTTTTACCTGGCTTTGCATATCAAGTGTTAACGTTTCAAGTCGATCACTTAAAACATTAATACCTTTAAATAATTCGGTAAATTCACCTTGAGACTTTATTGAAATTCTTGCGGAGTGATTATCGTTTAGCATTTCGTCAGACCAATGACGAAGATTATTAAGTGGTGAGAGAAAATTATAACGAACTTGTTTTAATAATATAATAATGAAAAAAAGGGCGATAACAAAAAGGCTCGGGATGATGTAAAAGAAGGCTGTACTTTGTATTGTTAGTGTCAGCATCCCTGAGATAGCTAAGAGGACAATAACACTGGCAAGCGTAAATACCGTTGTACAAAGTGGACTTTTCCATACGGAAGGTCGGGCACTTTTCACAGGTGATTTATTTTCACTTTTCTGTTTTTTATTTGCAGTCATTAAAAATTTACAGCTGTCTCAAATAATTTAGTAGTGATGTTCTGTCCCGGATTCATTTGCATTGTAATTAGGATCGTTAGGGTTTTTAAAGATAAACTGCATTTCTTCATTATCTTCCAATTTCACATAATCAAGTTCGGTATTTTTGAGTAATTCAAAACATGATGCGGAGACAATGATTTTTACACCCTCGCTCTCAAAGAACACATCGTCATCCATATCTCGATCAGCGAAACCCATAACATAATCAATGCTGCCATCGTCTTTTTTTGTTGCTGCAAGACGTAAGCCCATGCCTTCTGAATTGCCTTGTTTTGCAGATTCTTTAATTTGTTCTGCTGCGGCTTTTGATACTGTAATCATGGTAACTCCGGATAAATTATTTAATAAAACGATGAATCAACTAAAACCTAGTAAATTAGTCAATTATATCAAATTAGGATTTCACCTGTCGAATAAATTTAACAAATTCAGAAACCCAATGGTAACGGCTTGTATCTCGTAAATGTGCGTAATTTGCCAGTAAATTCTTATAGATTAAGCCGTCATGCTTGCCGGTTATACCGCTGCCTCGTTTCATTTCGTAGGCATATTTTATATTAGAATCTGAATTTAGACTATCAAGGTCTTTAAAAGCTGAATAGTGAAACTCATGTGCTGGAATAACTGTCTTTTTACTATCTGCTATATTAGCAGTCCAGAGAAAGTCTTTAGTCCGCTTAAGTGAGACATAACCACGGCCTTGTGGTTTTTCATTCATTTCTATATCCGCTGTTATTACTCCGACCATTTGTGCCTGCTTACCTTCCCAGTTTATTGTGCGTGACAGGTACATTAATCCACCGCATTCTGCGTAGGTGGGAAGTCCTGATTCAATCGCCTCTTTAATTTGCTGGCGTAAACTGCTATTGGCCTCAAGCTCATTCATCCAGCTTTCAGGAAAACCACCACCAATAAATAACGCATCAACATTCGGTAAATTTTTATCATTTAGCGTATCAAATTCGATAAGTTCAACACCTTCCGTACGAAAAGCATTCAAATCTCCAGGATAGTAAAATCCAAATGCGGCATCACGTGCAATTCCAACTTTAAGAGTAATTGGCTTTTGTTGAGTTGAAATTTGATATTTCGTTGTGGGTAAGGTCTCTGCTGTTGTGGCAATTTTAATTAACAGATCAAGATCAACATGCTTTTCAATTATGGATGCTATTTTAGCAATAACATCGTCAGTATTTGTTGCTTCATTACTTGGGATAAGTCCAAGATGCCTTTCCGTAATATTTAATTCTTTTAATCGTGGGACTGCGCCTACGACCGGAATATTAGTATATTGATTAATTACATCACGTAATTTTTGTTCGTGTCGCGGACCGCCCACTTTATTTAAAATAACACCCGCAATATTTATTTTTTTATTAAAGGCCTGATAGCCAAGTAGAAGTGGGGCGATGCCTCGGGTCATTCCTTGCGTATCAATAACAAGAATGATGGGTGTTTTTGTCAGTTCAGCGATTGCAGCATTACTATTGCTTCCGTCCAGAGCAACGCCATCAAACAAGCCTTTGTTACCTTCGATAATGGAAATATCAGCATCTTTAGAATAATGTGAAAGGGTGGCCAGCATTTCATCGTCGGACATCGTTTGGAAATCGAGATTATGGCAATCACGTTCAGTTGCGCGAGATAACCACATAGGATCAATATAATCGGGACCTTTTTTATACGCCTGAGTTTTTACCGCGCGTGCGCGCAAAGCGGCACATAACCCGATTGTAATGGTGGTTTTCCCTGAGGATTTGTGTGCTGCAGAGATAAGGAGTCGCTGCATTTTAGACCTCCCTAAACGTCAAAAAGAGGGCAAATCGTATAAGCGATCTGACCTCTTTCAACAAGAGATTAATTGTATTTGTTATTTGCTGTGATGTGGATCAACCGCTTCATCAGCTAAAGATTCAGGTAAGAAGTTTAATACTTTAACTGCAAAGGCAACCATGAAGAGTGCAACGGCAAAGCCACCAACACCTAAAATGCCTTCGGCGAAAGTTGGGTTATATGAATTAACCACACCATCGAAGAAAGAGCTTGTTACTTCTTTACCAGGAAACAATTCTAATGGGTAAGCCTGTCCACCAATAATGATGACATACATTTGAATCATTCCACCCAGAACAATTAACAGAGATGCAATTGAAATGGCAGTACGAGACTTGCCTGTCGTTGGGTGATAGATAAGTGCCAGAGGAATTAAGCCACCCATAATAATTTGGCCATACCAGAATAACTGCGTATAGATTCCACCATCTCTAAGAATAAAGGCTTCAACACCATGATGTTCTGTGGCATATAAATTTGTTAAGTGTTGTGCGACAACAAAGTAGAGTACACCTGCAACGAAAACACCCAGAAGATTTTTTAAACGAATAAAAGTTGCATCACCGAGTGGACGATCAGTCCATTTATATGTTGCTAATAAAATCAGTAAGAAAATAGCTAAACCAAAAGAGAATGACATAACAACAAACATCGGCCCCATGATGGCAGCATCATACGCCTGACGTGCAACAAGGAAACCAAAAATTGAGCCAGTACCTGTTGTTAACGCTAAACGCCAGATGAAAGCTGAGAAGCCAGCGATACGGCTATATTTGTTCAGGTTGCGTTGTAACATAGTCCAGGCATAAATACCGACAATGAGGAAGAAGCCATTATAGAAAATCATGTTCCAGGCAAAAATGGATTTGAAGTTGTATATGGTCATTGCAACGATTAAACGATCTGGACGACCTAAATCCAGAACTAAAACCATTAAACCGCCGGACAATAACGCAATAGCAACGAGTGTTGATAGTGGTGCTAGTGGTTTATAAGCTGTTTTTCCAAATACGGAGGCAATGGAAGCAACGTTAAGTGCTCCTGATGCTGCAACAATAAGGAATACAGCAAATACATGCGGTAAGCCCCAAACGATTTGGTTGTTCATGCCAGTCACATAATGACCACCATGTTCCATATAAAAATGAGCTCCTACCGCAGCAAGGACAAAGCTGCCAAGAAGGGCGAGTAACATCCAATAATTTATGCTGTTACCATCAATTTGTTTGAGAACTGGTTTTTTCATATGAAGACTTCTCTTAACCTAATTTTATAAAAGGCAATTATTATTACAGGCCTTGATAACGTACGCCGGTATTTAAACCGAGATCTGCACGTATTTGTTCACCACCATGTTTTTTCAATTCAATTGAAATTGCACTATTAGCATCTTTCAAATCACCAAAAATCATCGCACCATGTTCTGCTTTGCTACATGCTTCAACACAGGCAGGATCATTACCTTTATCAACACGATGAGTACACATTGTGCAACTCTCTACCGTACCAATACCACGTGGTGCATTATTTTTTTGTAATTCAAGTTTTTCATGAATGAATGAACGTGCTTTATAAGGGCAGGCCATCATGCAATAGCGGCAACCAATACAAATATGTTTATCGACTAAAACAATACCATCTTTGCGTTTCATTGATGCGCCAGTTGGGCAAACATCTACGCACGGTGCAGTTTCACAATGCTGGCACATTAAAGGTAATGATTGAACATGACCAGTTTGTTTATCTGTGATGGTAACTTTACGAATCCATTGTGCTTGTTGTTCTTTACTGGAATGTGTTTCGCTGGAGTTTGTTCCACCCCACCCATTTTCATCACTACAGGCAGTAACACAATCAGTACAACCTTTGGAGCATTTATTGGTATCAATTAACATGCCCCAACGGGTAGAACCAGTTACTTTGTCAGCATCAGCTTTAGCATGAGCTACCTGGTTTAAAACGATACCAGGTGCAATCGCCAAGCCAGCAACCGCAGCCGATTGTGCTAAAAATTTACGACGGTATTCATTTGTATTTTTATCTGAATGTTTAGGTGACATTATTGGTTGCCTCCTTCAGTCAGCACTTCCAGGTTCTCTTTTGTTAAAGAACCATTTGCTGTCATATCTTTATGATGTGGGTTTTTCTTGTTTAAGGTATGTAAGTGTTTTGCTGCGTCTTCTGGTAAATCAGAGTGACAATCAAAACAATCAATGTTCACTGCGGCGTAGTTGTGACAACTGCTACAGAAGTGTCCATCTTCACCAATACGTGCATATTCACCTTTTTCATTGGGTGTAACATGGCAATCAATACATTCAACTAAGCTATCAGCTTTTGTACGAACACCTTCACGCATTGTTTCATCACGTTTATGCTTTAAAAACTCCATGTGGTTTTTACGCATTTCAGTAACGGGTCTAATACATTTTGTCTTTTCTGATGCATTCTCTTTGGCTTTTGGAACAACAGGGCCCAAGTCACCAGCATTAGATAACATTGGCAGGGCAGTTAGCCCTACCAATACGACTAGATGTTTTGCAAACTGTCTAAGTGACATCATTTACAGCAATCCTCAGTTTATTCTTATTGCAGTTAAATCTAAATTAAGCGTCGCCCATTGCCATGTCAATGTAACCCGTTGGGCATACATCAGCACAGATATGACAACCAATACATTTACTATAATCAGTTGCAACATAGCGACCCATTGTAGCGTCTTTCTTAGGCACACGATAAACCGCATCTTGTGGACAGTAGATAACACAGTTATCACACTCGAAACACATACCACAGCTCATGCAACGATCAGCTTCTTCT
>JAUWUS010000110.1 GCA_030617815.1 Gammaproteobacteria bacterium | reverse complement strand
TAGCAGGGAAGAGCCGCTTCGTTTTATTCGTAGTTTTGGTGATGTATTTATTACGTTAGGAATTATTTTCCTGGTGATCTCTATTAATATCGTAAATCTCTCGGGATTGTCTTACTTGATTCCTGCGGCGGGTTTTGTGTTGTTAGCTGAGTGGCTGGTACGTGTACGTCGTTTGGCTTTACCGGGCATGGCGATATTGCTTTCAATCTTATTCTTTGTTTATAAAGCCATAACAGATGGAAGCGAAACATCAACTCTCTTAGGTCTTTCTATCGTGGCTATTACCAGTTTGGCATTTTATCTTCGTTATAAAATGCCGTTTAGTCATTTACCACTTGCGGCGAGTCTGGTGGCTGTGTTTATTATTTTAATAGATGTGAATGCTGCTAAAAATCCTATTGTTTTTGCTGTTTCAGGTATTATCGTTTTTGCGGTGGCAATGTGGTTTGATTCGAGAGATACAGAACGGGTTTCACATTTGAGTGATAGTGCTTTTTGGTTACACCTACTTGCATCTCCGTTGCTGGTTCATGGATTAATGCTTACGATGTTAACGAGTAAGCAAACATGGTTAGGTATGTTAAGTAATGAGATAATGATTTTATGTTTTTTTGCCGTATTCTTTTTGACAGCATTATTGATCGATAGACGTGCGATGTTAATTTCAACTCAGCTTTATATGATTTATGCGATCACTCAAATTTTTAAAGATAATATCGCGAATACAGAAGATATTATTGTTTTTGTTTTGATTGGTTTAGGTATGTTTGTTATTTATTTTGGTGCATATTGGTATAAGTCACGCAGATTTATATTCAGGTTTTTATCGGGTAAAGCCATTACTCGGTATATCCCTGATCTAAATATCCAGGATTCAAAAGTGAAAACGTAATAATAGCAACAGGAATAAACAATGATAAAAAAAAATAATTTAAAATCTTTTTTGATAAGTTTTATTTTTGAATAAGGGTAGATTAAATGGATCAACAAAAGCAAATAGAACAGTTAGTATTATTGTGTATTGATACGGCTAAGGAAATGTTAAAAGAATATAAGGTAATTGTTCCTTTTGGTATTCGAACGTTTAATGATTCCGAAGATATGAAAATGAATTGTCCTGGCGATAAAATTCCAGAAGCGGATGTTTCCAAACAGGTTGAGAATGTTGTTAGTGAGTTAAAAGACTTTGTTGCAAATGAAAATATTTATGCCACTGCTTTTGTGGCGGAGCTTGAATCAGAAGGTGAGTCTGGTATCGGTTTACAAATTGAAACAGAACAGTCATCTGTACTGTTTGTTTATCCTTACAGAAAACAAGATGACGATTGGGTAATTGATGAGCCAATACAAACAGACCAGTTATTGACGAAAGTTTTTTAAAAAGATTAAAGGGCTCGGAGTGATATTATTTTTAATAATATCAATATATACGATTAGTAATAGGGAAAAATAATAATGAAACATGCAAAGTTTGTTCTGATTTTGTTGGCTATATTAATTTTACCGTCATGTGATAATTCACCAGATGTTTACAAGGAAAGTGTAATAGAGCAAAAGTTAAAAAATAATACTGAATGGCCGTATTTAATCGTTGGTGCATTAGATATTGCGTATGCAGGAGATTATGACGGTAGCTCTGACTATCCAGCATTTGCTATGGGACAAATTGATACAGGAAATGATGTTGATGATATTTCATTTAATGTTGATCATGATGTTCTTAAACAAGCAGGTATTGATATTGATTCCGGTGAGGTACTTAAAATATGGCTTGCAGGTTCACCAAAATATGAGAATGGTATAAACATATACCAGGTTGTAAAGCTGGAAAGAAATTAAATGATATTTGGAGTCAGACTGCATAAAACTGACTCCATTTTTTGTGGGTGATTAAACGAACTTATGCAGAAGTAATATCTGGGTAAAAAAGAAATAGTGAAAAATGAGAAGTGGGATCAGAGTACAAATATATTTCTAATCTAGAATTAGATTAGCTTTTGAAGAAATAAGTATCAATAATTTAAATATGTACATGGAGGTTCCAAATGAATTACGCTACTACTCAGCTACAGCAAGAACAGACTCCCTATACTCATCTTACGACCCACTATGAGGCAAAATACAAGTTGGGATGGTATTACATGAACGCCTTTCCACGCGCTTGTTTTAGCCAAATTCTATTAAAAGACATTGAACAATGGTTTTCTTATGTAAAAAAAAGAAATGAAGATGGTGAAGAACAGGAATTTAAATATCTTGTACTTGCATCTAATATTCCTGGCACCTTTAACTTTGGAGGTGATCTTAATCTGTTCAGGCTTTTAATAGAGAAGGGTGATTACAACGCTCTATTTGATTATGCAAAATCCTGCATCAATGTACTTTTTCAGAACATCTCTCACCTTAACGACAAGCTGACAACAATCTCGCTGGTACAGGGTGATGCTCTGGGTGGTGGTTTTGAGGCAGCCCTGTCCAGCAATATTCTGATCGCTGAGAAAGGGTCGAAAATGGGGCTTCCCGAGGTGCTCTTTAATCTCTTTCCGGGGATGGGTGCCTTTAGTTTGTTGTCACACAAGATCGGTGTTTCAAAGGCGGAAAAGATGATCCTGAGTGGCCAGCTTTATAGTGCCGAGGAACTTTATGACATGGGCGTGGTGGACATTCTGGCGGAGAAAGGTGAAGGGAAACTTGCCATTTATAGCTATATCAAGCAAGCAGAACGTGCTTCTAATAGTTATCGTGCCATGCGTGAGATTCAGGATATGACGAATCAGATCACTTATCAGGAGCTACTTGATATCACCAGGATCTGGGTTGAGGCAGCATTACGGCTTGGAAAACGGGACTTGAAAATGATGAAACGTTTGGTCTCCCGGCAAACCTTAAAGCAGTAATATTTGGGGGCAGAGCACAATATATTTCTAATATAAGCGCTGTAATAAAACAGGAATAATGTATCGATATCTTACGGTAGGTCTATAATTACTATAAAAGGTAGAGGTGTTTATTATGAGAGAGCGTCGATTTGATACCCGAAAACTAATAAAGAGCTCAGTAAGATTATATCACCCTGTGCGTGGTCGGGTGGATGGTGTAATAAAAGATATATCTGATGGAGGAGCAGCAATTAAGCTAAATTCATTTACAGATATGGTTGTAGACTCTCTGGAAACTCCCCTGTTGTTACGTCCAATAAATTTAGATGTTTTATTTCCTGTCTCATGTCTTAGGCAAACTAAATCAAAGTTAGTCGTTAAGTTTTTGGAGAAATAACAGGAGACAGGTTAAATGGATTGGAGTGATTTATTTTATCGAAATTAATCGTGGTCTGTCCCCGAATATTAAAAAACCGGCCCTAAAGCCGGTTTAATGTCTTATCCATTCAGCCGCTAACTTAACCCATCCGCATGCCACCCGTAAAACGGAGTGGCTGCCATTATTTAGGTAACAGACCTTTTAACTGATCTTCCAATTTAATATTGAGCTCTTCTTTGAGCTTTTCTTTGGCTCCCGCTTTAAGTTTATCCAGTTCCGCGTTGAAGCCCTGCTTCTTTACCTCTGCAACGGCCATATCGGTGAAACGACCAATAATTTCTTTTGCAATCTGAGCCGGGGTAGCGCCATTCTTGCCACCAACATTGGTCATGTTTAGCGTAGGCAATTTGACTTGATATTCTTTATTTAACTGCACCACCTTGGTCTGGATATTCCCATCGCTAAATAACACCCGGCGAATAATCAGCCGTGGCCCATCCGTAGTTTTCTCTTGCTTGGTCTTCGCTGTTGCGGTGCCAATGGGCAGGTTTTTCTTCAGTTCATTGAGGTTGTTTTTCCTGTCCTTGTTAATTTCGGCAAACACCTGCGGGGCACGCACCGTGATCTCGTCAATCACATACGGTTCTTCTTTTAGTGATTGAATATCGATCTTGATACGGATCTGGCCCAGTGAAAACGCATGGGGATCAGAAAAACCTTTGGGGTTTGCAACGGTCAGACCGTAGACAGCGCCGGCCCCGTCAATAAGATCAATGCGAACCTTGTCAACGCGCACGGCAGTTTGTGTCGCTTTGCTACCATGTTCTTCAATCGCCGCTTCAACCAGTGCATCGAGATTGGTCAGCACGTAGTAAATCCCTGCTCCGATGGCAAGAACAATGATAAAAATAAAACCCAGTGTAAATTTTTTCATATCGCATCCTTTACCTTAAAGTAAGGTGTCGTTAAGAGGAAAGCCGGTGTCAAAACCATGTCATACGCATTGTACGTATTATCACTATGTGTAAATAGATAACATACTATGTAACGAATATACCCTGATCCAAATCAACTCGCCATGATAATTTGATGTCCATTAAAACCTTCTTAACAGCTCATTGTTTTCACCTTAAAGAAACCAGGGAGGACAAAGAAAAAAGGTTTCGTCGATGACTGATAATGACTCGCTGACACTTTTTTTAATGTGAGCGATGGGGATTAATCCCCTGGGTCCTCTTCTA
>JAUWUS010000107.1 GCA_030617815.1 Gammaproteobacteria bacterium | reverse complement strand
ATCAAATAAAATGCAGGATATATATGGAAATGCTTATTTTCTTGCAGTCACTGAGTGTCTGTTATGGGTCGAAAATGCTCTGTCAGGATTATTTTCTTAAAGTCTGCTTTGCAATGAATTAGCCCTTGTAAGGCATTATGTCTCAATGACTGCTATGTGGTGACCTGGCGCATTGAGCCAGAAACGTTGAATGTCTTCTATGTAAATCAACGCTTATTTATATAGAAGACGTTAAGCTTTCTCAGCTTTTCTTCCGGGTGCAATCAGAAGCCGACCCTGGATACAATGTACTGACAGAGAATTTTCGACCAACAAGAGACATTAGCTATTCTTGTATAATCTTCGAGTATCAATTTTAATTAATGGATGTCCTTATTTTTTAGATCTGAGAACGGGATAAACCTCGGGCTCAAAACCACGACTACAATTAAAATTATCCATGACAACCACATCATTCTGGTTTTTAAAACTGCCGTTGAATGGACTTTATGCAGTGGCCATGCCAGATACAGAAAACGTCTCATAAGTATGCTGGTTGCCACAGAACTCCACGGCATCAGGATTTGCACCCAGGCTCCCCATGGCGACGTCTACAATATATCGATGCTCTAATCTTCCAAAGTAACGGGAGTTTCAAACCCCGGTGGTTTAATTGCAAGTACCGAGCAGTCTATCTGATTGAGCACTTCTTCAGCTGTGTTACCGATTAGAAAACCGCCGACCCCTGTACGACAAACCGTACCCATAACTAGCAGATCGATACCTTGCTCCATCACCAGCTCAGGTATGCGTTCAACAGGATCGCCCTCGATCAGGTGCAGGTGGGGCTTTAATTCGGTGACATCAACCTGCTCCAACAGTGAGTTTAAGTACTTTCTATGGCGCAACCTCTCTTGCTCCCTTGCTTTCTGGATCTCTTCCTCCGTCATGCCACGGATACGCAGCACATAACGCTCACCGAACAAATGCCACACATGAATGACGTGCAGCTCTCCCGCTTCCTTGCTTGCCATACTACCGGCAAGTTGCAGGATCAGCGGATTTAGCGAATCACTTTCCGTACCAGAGGTTGTCGGGTCGACTGCCGCCAGAATGCGGGCATAAGGCCGTGTCTGCACCTGCTTAACCACCCAGACGGGACAGGGGCATTTGCGCATTAAATGCATGGAAGTGCTGCCAAATAATCGTTTCTTGATACCGCCTTTACCTTCAGCAGCCAGAATTACCAGATCGTGTTTGTCACGTAAGACCTGGCGGATAATTTCCAAAAACGGCGTACCGGTAACGACCAATGATCTTGCATCAAGCCCTTGCCTGCCCATATCAGCAACAAGGGAATCGGCCTTTTCCTGGCGATCCTTGATTACCAGCTCAAAGAGTTCCTGAGGCGGCATGGCAGTAATTGCCATCCATGCATTTTCTGGGAGTTCTTTGACTACAGTAAATACCGTCAAGCGAGCCTTGTTTTGTCCAGCTAGCGATACCGCACGATCAACAGCCATATGTTGCTTCGTATCAAAATTACAGATAAGAAGGATATTCTTAAATCTTTTCATATTCCTTCGACCTACTTAATATTTAACTAGCAGTTAGAGCTTCTATCTATAAACTATGTAACGGCTTTAACCTCAACATTCCAAAAACTGCATTACTGCAACGGACACACAATACTATTTAAATATATTAAATTTTTTCATAATAATCTTTGCCTAGGTCAAGATTAGAGTAATCTTATAAAATATTCTGGGCGTTTTGATGCACTGTATTTTTAGAAAATAATTATATATTCAAAGACCAGCTCTGGCTAACAACTCACGTTAGAGAGAGCGTCTCTTATGGGTGGCGGGTTCAACTGATCGACGCAACACACGCAGTCTGAAGCAGACATTGAAGATTGATCAATATTTAATCCCTCCGTCCCCTTTAATTTTTCAATAACACCCAAGATACCTACAAATGCAACACGACCAACATTATCATTATTAATTGGTTTCCACACCATTTGAAGCATTTACTAAATGGTCGAGTGCCTTTTTCATTCTTCGTTTATGAACGGCTATACTTTGATCCATAAATGGATGAGAAAAGTCCTCTCCATCTATTACGCTAGCCCCTCTTTTCTGGGCTTCAACTCTGAGCAAAGAAGTCATATTATCATTAAGAACCGGATCTTTTTTTCCTGTAATTACAAGCAGTTTTCTAGAGTCCTTAGGAAGGTTTTTAATAGGATCGATGCGCTCAGGGCATCCGTGCTCGGAGAGTAAACTTGGACTTGAATCGATAACTACAGAGTCGTAACCAACGCCAGACCCAATGGCATTTAATATAATAGCTCCCCCTAAAGATATTCCGTAAAGCAATCGTTTTTCATACTCGCCATTTAACGAAGATATAATTTCTTTGTAATCCTCAATTATCGCATTAATTCTTCTTTTCCCTTCTGAGTTTCCATAACCTCTATAGTCATAGATATACACATCATAGCTACTTGCTGCAAAATCTCTCAATTCACCTATAATTTGATCCGCGATCATTGCATTCCCTAGTGCCATCAACACATAACCCTTGGGAGGAGTTCTATTTCCTTTCCCATCATTTGAGAGGTACTTATATCCCCTAAGGGTTTTGCCATCAGACGTATTAAACTTCGTAGCTTTTATATAATTTATATCATTTATTCTGCTTTCATCTGGCTCAGGCGCAGCTGAACTCCAAAACCAAAAAAGCAATGGTTCTTTAATAAATCCACAAACAGTTTGCTCTCTTTCATTTGCTTGAGCACTTGCAATTAATGCAAGAAGAACAGCAAATGATAAAAACAACAGCCTCATAACCACTTCCTTTAAAGATTAGACTTCTCTTTAAGCAACTAACGTTTAAGATAACGCGACGCGGTTTTTGCGGTCGCTGTTAATTGCCTTGTTAGGGCTGCTATATTTATTTGACCAATAAACACTAGGCATAAAAAATAATGCAACCAAAAAAACAAGTGATATGCCTATATTTAAATAATGTACAGATAAAGGAACAATGAACTCTAGTTTTGTTATTTCTTTAAATAATAAAATATTACGAAAATCTAATATATGAGATGGTATAAGTAAAACTGCCCATAGCCCTATGGTTCCAATATCATGTAAGCGTTTAACTATTGCTGGAAGCCAAATTAGAGTTAAAAAGATCATTAATATGCTTTTTAACATTAAAAACATGTTTAATTGAGAAATTGTTTCTATTTCTATTTTTTGCGTAAATTTATAAAATGTTGCGCCTACTAATAATGATAAGAAAACGAGTGCGATAAAGATAAAAAGAAACTGCTTGCGTTTAACGCACCCTTTAAAAGAGAAATAATTGTATATATGTTCCTTCATGTTTTTATTGCCCTAACAGTTACTATACGGACACGTCGGACCATATAGCATATATCATATATCAGTAACATCTAATATTTAAATGTAAATTATTGTTTCTACAGGAGATTACACAATGCTTGTCTCATTATCAATTTAAGCAAATCGAGACGGCTCAACTAACACAGAAAAATACTATATGAACGACTGTTATGGGTTGCCACTTCAACCGGTCAACGCAACACAAACAAAAACGGCTACTTCAGGAGCCGCATTTGATTAACTTATCGACAGCAATGAAGTTTACTTGTCCGATTATTATTTAACTAGGGCGTTACCCGCTTCAATCCATTCCTTAATTTTCAATTCGGTGCGATAAACCTCTGTGAAACCCAGGTCACGCAACGCCTTAGCAGCCAGGGCGCAACGGCCGCCGACCTTGCAGTAGAGGTACATCTTCTGATCCATGTTGGTCTTGTCGGGATAGCCGACTTTCTTCCAGATCTTGAACTCGATGACACCCCTGGGAATATTTATAGCACTGCGTACATGCCCGGCTGCAAATTCGTCAGGTTCGCGCACATCTACTATCCATATTGTCGGGTCGTCGATGGCTGTCTTGAACTGTTCAAGGGTCACGACCGGTGTCGCCTTTTTAGCGGCAGCTACAGCATCTATCAAAGCTTGTGGATACTTACCTGCAAACACTGCGAATGGCAGTGTAAAAACCACTAGTAAAACCATCCGCTGAGTTAATTTATACTTTTTCATTACAAATCTTTATCAGTTTCATTGCTTATATTCAAACTTTTCTTTGTATTAAATAAATTATTCAAACAAATACTAATGTGATCCATTAAAAGGCATCTTGATGTTAATCAAAAAAGGAAGGTATGACTTCAGTAATAAGTAGATGTAGATTATTTGCTATTGCTAGACGTCTGGTTTGGGTCGGTTAGCGACCTTTGAATATATCGTTAACAGCAAAATGATCTAACGGTCGCTTACCGGCCGATACTGTTGAAAAACTCTTTTTTGATGGCTGTAAAAAATATTTAAGCTTCTTTAACAGGTTTTATGTTTCTTGATACGGGTCGGTACAACACTAAGTTGATCTCACAGTAGAAATCCGCACAATACCTTATAAGCATTATTTAAGTTCTGTTTTTGTAAAAAATCTAATTAGATGAAAAATTGGCTTTTTATAATTTTAGAGTTTTTCAACAGTATCGGCCAACAGCGGACGGTCAGATAACCGGCTAAAGGCTAAGCTAAATCTAATGATGTTGAATAATTAAGAGTGGTTGCATTTCGATGCATCGGTGCAACCGAGCCGATAAATATACTTATTGA
>JAUWUS010000064.1 GCA_030617815.1 Gammaproteobacteria bacterium | reverse complement strand
ATGTCGCATGGCAAGTCCAGCGGTAATAAGTACCAGTGGAAAGGCGATGGCTGCAAGTATGACATGTGAGGCCAATAGTGAAAAATAAAGATAGCGAATATCGCCTTGTCCAGCAAAGGGAATATAGCCGACTTTGGAGTGATAATAGAGATAAAAAATCATAAACAAGGTTGAGACAAACAAAGCAGAGATCATTAATTTCTTATGCGCTGACTTATTTTGTTTTCTGATTTTAATATAAGCCATACTGACAAGAATAGCGGATAGGGTATTCAGTATCGCTAGTATGTGAGGGATGTAAGAAATAAAATCCAAACTATAACCTGCTTAAAAAGCTATTTTGTGACGAATATATTACCGCTTCTGTAGTATAAGTGCTAATTATATAAAGCATTAGTGCATACTTTGAATTTTCAAGAATTGTGATGTAATTGTCATGGGAGAATGCGGTGGAGAGAATGAAGCAACAATATTCGTGTTTGGATTAACAAGAAAGATAGAACTTGCATGGCTGACTAAATATTCACCCGGAGCGGTAGGCTTGTCTTTAAAATAGGCTGCAGAAAATTGTTTAGCAAACTGATTTATATTTTCAGTGCTTCCAGTTAAGGCAATAAAGTTTTTATTAAAATATTTTACATACTTCCCTAAAACTTTTGCATTATCGCGTTCTGGATCTACAGAAACAAAAATAACCTGCATGTTCTCCGCCTGCGGATATTTTTTTAACATCTTATAGATATGTTTTAAGCTAACCAGGGTTGTTGGACAGATATCAGGGCAATGGGTGTAACCAAAAAACACAAAACTCCACTTGTCATTTAAGTTTATATTTTTAAAATCTTGCTCATTCTGGTCGATCAGCGTGAAATCTTTTAAGGGTATGACGTAGGGGCGTAATACCGCCATGAGATCTTTGGGGATATCAGGTTGCTTTGGTTGTTGTAATAGAAAAACAAGGGACAGAAGAAGTAAAAATGAAATAAAAAGAACAATAGTTCCTTTGGGTAATTTATTTGATGTTGCCATAATCAATAACCTATTTTTTTGAACGACGCCATTCTTTAGAAAACCATCTGCTAAAGGTGATAACCATAATAATGTTTATGATGATACCTAAAATAAAAAAACCAGATAAGCCTCTTGAATCATCATTTAGGGTTGCTTTTTTGCCATGCGTATTTGTTGTGAAAAACGCAGGCTGATCGCTATTAGGTGTTTTATGCTTTTGTATTGAGCTATTTAATTTTGTTAGCGAGCCATTTTCAACCATATCTTCTGGTACAGCATGGATTAATGCCGGTGAAGTAATAATTAAGCTTGTTAAGCATATAAATACAAAATGTTTTAATTTTTTATTCATAATAATAAATAGTTTTAGTTATTTGTAATGCTTGTGTGGCGAATAATTTAGGTGCTATTCTAGCATAAATCATGATGTAAAGAGGTTGTTTTAATGAGAAAGAAATTTTCTATCCCGCTAAGCTTCATTTTGCTCTCAATAACTTTTATTTCAGCTGCAGTTTTTGCTGATCAAACTTCGATAAACGAACAAAAAATTTATGCTGGTTATTATTCAAGAGAGGGTAATGATGCAAAAATGGCACAAACCACTGGAAATAATACTTATATAAAGTTTTATCCCGGAAAAAGAATTATCCGCTTATACATTCCTTACCCATACTCTAAAACGGTAAAATCAGGCGAGATAAATGCTGCTTTTAATAGTGCGGCAAAAAAATCGACTGGAAGCGCCTACATAAGAGATAATTTTGGTGTTATGAAAGAACCGGTTGTCGCTCATTTGGATTTCTATCATTGGGTAAATGAACAAGTGATGTATGATTGTAGTAAACCTAAGCCGTGTAAAATAACTTTTTCTGATAATGCTATGACCGTGATTAAACCGGGTATTGTGTTAGAACATAAAATAAATTATGGCCTTGTGAGTAAATGAAATTATTTATTATTGATTTATATCAAGGTTGTTGCTTATAGAGTGTGTTTAGTATTGACGTTTATATGACTTAACATATTAGAGAAATAGATTGAAAAATCATTCCCCATTTTGTCGTGCTTTAATAATAGCTATCTCATTATTTTTTATGAGTAATTATGCTCTATCTTCCGAGCCTTCTGAAATTCAGCAACATTTTTCTTATGTTCAACAGTTTTTCCCTGCGGCTGATCGTGTTGGTGAATTAGATGGTGAACCACTGTCTGCCCTCGTTTATAAAAGCAATTCTATTATTGGCTATGTTTTTTATACCGATGATGTCGTAAAAATTCCGGCTTATTCCGGAAAGCCTATTCGTACCCTTGTCGGTTTTGATCTTAAAGGAAAAATAGTCGGTTTAAAAATTGTGCATCATGAAGAGCCTATTCTTGTGGTTGGAATATCAGATACTGATTTACAAGATTTCATTGATCAATATTCAGGTAAACACGTTATCGACAAAATAAAAATTGGCGGGCGTGATCGCGATGGTTACAAATCCATTGATGCCATTAGTGGTGCAACGATTACGGTGATGGTGCTGAATGCCACCATTAATCAATCCATGCGCAAGGTAGCTCAGGTTCGGGGCATCTTAAGTCAGGATGGAAAAATACTTGCACAGACAAAAGCTTTTGATGAAGAACCTATTTGGATAGCGGTTTGGCAAGAAAAAGTTTTTCAGATATCTTTTTTAGTTTTTGGTTTAACCGTTTTACTGCTTATTTTAATCATGCAGGACTGGTTAGCAAAGCACGCTACTTTCCTTACTTATTTGCGTACAGGTTTTCTTATTTATACGGTTTTTTTTATTGGTTGGTACTCTCTGGCTCAACTCTCCATTGTTAATGTTTTTACTTTTATTAATTCATTTGTGCATGGCTTTAGTTGGGATAATTATCTTATCGATCCGATGATGTTTTTGTTATGGGGTTTTGTTGCGGTGACTGTTTTGTTATGGGGGCGAGGCGTTTACTGCGGCTGGTTATGTCCTTTTGGTGCGATGCAGGAATTGATATTTCGTATTGGAGAGTATTTCAAACTGCCTGCATTTGAGTTTCCTGAAGTAGTACATGAACGTTTGTGGGCAATTAAGTATATGATTCTTTTGGGGTTATTTGCTATTTCTCTACAGTCACTGGTTCTGGCTGAGCAGCTAGCTGAAGTTGAACCGTTTAAAACTGCTATCACGCTACGTTTTGCCCGAGAATGGAGTTATGTGCTTTATGCGTTAGGATTACTTTTAATCTCCTTATTTAATCGTAAATTCTTTTGCCGTTATATTTGCCCATTGGGGGCTGCGTTAACCTATCCCTCCAAATTTAGAATATTTGAATGGCTACGCCGCTATAAAGAATGTGGACGGCCTTGTCAGGTTTGCCGAACAGAGTGTGAAGTAAAGGCCATTCGTTCTACTGGTGAAATCAATGCAAATGAATGTCACTATTGTCTGGATTGCCAGGTGACTTACTATAACGCGTACAAATGTCCTCCCTTAGTCGAAAAACGGCGCAAACGTGAACGCGCGAGTAAACTTTCAAAAAGCACCTAAAAAAATAGGTATTACAAAAGTTAATATTCCATTTTCATAATTGGAATAATAAACTCTCCTGCTTGATCTACATCAAGGTCGAATAACCGCGTTAGGCATAAGTTGATTGTACGAAGAACTTTATACTTCTAATATTTATCATTTATGAGGAAGCTGTTATGAAACATACAAAACTATCAATCACAGGAGCGATAATAGCTGGCCTTTTTGCCAGTGCTCCTGTGTTTGCAGCAGGCGGTGAACATCCCGATACACCAGAATCAGAACTGCGTTATAAAGGTGCTCCGGTTCCTATCGATCCGGGTTCTGCACAAGAATCATTTTCACCTAAAGGACCAAAAATGACGGCAGCCGAATTTGCCCGAGCAAAGAATATTTTCTTTGAACGTTGTGCTGGTTGTCATGGTGTTTTACGCAAAGGTGCAACAGGTAAACCTTTAACGCCTGACGTTACTTTGCCAAAAGGAACTGCGTACTTAAAAGCATTCATTGGTTTTGGTTCTCCCGGTGGCATGCCTAATTTTGGCTCGTCAGGTATTCTTGCAGAAAAAGATGTGGATTTAATGGCGCGTTATTTACAACATGAGCCACCGGTACCACCTGAATTTGGCATGAAAGAAACCAAGGCTAGCTGGAAAGTGATTATTCCAGTGAAGAAGCGCCCTAAAAAGCAAATGAACAAATATAACTTAAATAATATTTTCTCAGTTACCCTACGTGATACGGGTGAAGTCGCACTTATAGATGGTGATAGCAAGAAAATCATTACAATTATCAAAACAGGTTATGCCGTTCATATCTCTCGTATGTCTACATCAGGTCGCTACCTGTATGTTATCGGACGTGATGCAAAAGTTAATCTGATTGATTTGTGGATGAAAACACCGGATAACGTTGCCGAAATTAAAGTAGGTATGGAAGCGCGTTCAGTGGAAACGTCTAAATACAAAGGTTATGAAGATAAGTATGCAGTTGCAGGTGCTTACTGGCCTCCACAATACACAATTATGAAGGGTGATACGTTAGAGCCACTTAAAATTGTGGGTACACGTGGTATGACAGTGGATACACAGGAATATCATCCAGAACCTCGTGTTGCAGCTATCATCGGTTCACATCAAAAACCGGAATTTATAATTAATGTTAAGGAAACCGGTAAAGTTCTAATGGTGAATTATTCGGATCTGGATAATCTTAAGGTAACGACTGTAAATGCAGCACGTTATTTACATGATGGTGGCTGGGATTCGACACATCGTTATTTCATGTCTGCAGCTAATAAGTCTAATAAGATCGCAGTTATTGATTCAAAAACCTCTAAGCTAGCGGCATTGGTTGATGTAGGTAAGATTCCTCATCCAGGACGTGGTGCAAACTTTAAGGATCCAAAATATGGTCCTGTGTGGGCAACCAGTCATTTAGGTGATGATACTATCTCTCTTATTGGTACCGATCCTAAAGGCCATAAAAAACATGCATGGAAAGTTGTACGTACATTAAAAGGACAAGGCGGTGGTTCGTTATTTATAAAAACGCATCCAAAATCTCGTCACTTATATGTTGATACAACTTTGAATCCAAAAGCTGAATTGAGTCAATCTATTGCAGTATTTGATTTGAAAAACCTGAAAAAACCTTACAAAGTTTTACCTATCGCTAAATGGGCAAAACTGGGTGAAGGACCAAAACTTGTTGTACAACCAGAGTTCAATAAAAAAGGCGATGAAGTTTGGTTCTCAGTATGGAGTGGTGTAAAACAAGAGTCAGCGATTGTAATTGTCGATGACAAAACGTTAAAACTTAAAGCCGTGATTAAGGATAAACGAATCAAGACTCCAACCGGTAAATTTAATGTATATAACACTATGCATGACATTTACTAAGACTGGCTAAATGATTAGCGGGGAGTTATTCCCCGCTAAACTTTAAATGTATTATTCAGGTTTTTATTTGAATCAGATTAAGAGAAAAATAAAATGAATGAATCAGCAAAAGTATATTTAGTAGGAACAGGTCCAGGAGACCCTGAACTATTAACAGTAAAAGCATTGCGTCTTTTGCAGAATGCCGACGTGGTCATTTATGACCGATTAGTCTCAGAAGGCATTCTGCAACAGATCCCAACGGGAGTAAGTAAAATTTATGTTGGCAAACAAACGGGTAACCATACTTTGCCACAAGATGAAATTAACGAATTATTAATAAAACTAGCCGAAACTGAACGTAGCATTGTAAGGCTTAAAGGTGGTGACCCTTTTATTTTTGGCAGAGGCAGTGAAGAAGCTTTATTGCTTGCTCAAAATAATATTAAGTTTGAAGTTGTTCCCGGCATAACCGCAGCATCTGCATGTACAACCTATGCAGGTATTCCTTTAACGCATAGAGGGCTTTCTCAGGGTGTACAAATTGTTACTGGTCATAGCCAAGCGGGTCGACCTCTTGACTTAGACTGGGCATCATTAGCCGATGAAAATAAAACAACCGTTATTTATATGGGGCTTGCAAATATTGAGTTAATCAGCACAAAATTAATTCAGGCAGGGCTTGATAAAACAACACCAGCCGCAGCGATCCAAAATGGAACAACAGGAAAGCAAAACCGAGTTCTTACCACATTAGAGGATTTGTTTGTTAATACTCAGGGGTTACAAGCGCCGGTTATTTTTGTTATTGGTAAAGTGGTTACGCTTGCTCATCAACTAGATTGGTTTACAGAAGAAAATGTTATTGAAGGTGAGTTTGTTGATAACGAGAAATTATTACATGGTTAAAGGTTTTGTAATTAAGTCTATTTCAGTAATGAGTGTTTTTATATTTTGTAATTTAGTGATAGCAGAAAATAATATTTCCACACAAAGAAGTATAGAGTTAAATAATTTACTAGTACAAGACTGCGGTTCATGCCATGGCATGACAATGAAAGGTGGCCTGGGCCCCGCATTAACTCCAGAAGTTTTGTTAACTAAACCACGCGACATGATTACAGCAACTATCACACATGGCCGTCCGGGAACCCCCATGCCTCCTTGGAAAAATATCTTAAGCGCAGAAGAAATAAATTGGATGGTGGATACGTTATATGCAGGTGTGAAACAAGAATGAAGCTTAAATTATTAATCGTACTGCTGGCTTTACCTTTAAGTGCCTGCAACACCTTGCGCGGTACGGGTGATTTAGGTGTTGTTATTGAGCGTGCAACGGGCAGTCTACAAGTGGTTGATAGTACTCAACGCGTATCACTTTCACAAGTGAATGGGCTGGGTGATCTCTCTCATGCTTCTATTGTTTATTCACGTGATGAACGTTTTGCTTATGTTTTTGGTCGTGATGGCGGTTTAACAAAAGTTGATATATTAAAAGGTGAAATTACAAAACGAATTATTCAATCAGGCAATAGTATTGGTGGAGCCATTTCGCAAGATGGTAAGTTGGTCTCTGTTTCTAATTATACACCGGGTGGCGTAAACGTTTTTAACGCCGAGACACTAGCATTAGTAGAAAGCATTCCTGCAATCTATGGTAAAGACAACAAGCAATCTAAAGTGGTTGGCTTGGTGGATGCACCGGGGCAACGATTTGTTTTTTCACTCTATGATGCGGGTGAAATTTGGATAGCCGACTTTAACCATGTTAATAATAATGGCAAGGCTGCAATCACTAAGTTTAAAAATATTGGAAAACAACCTTACGATGGACTGATCACTCCAGATGGTCGTTATTATATTGCAGGCTTGTTCGGTGAGGATGGGCTTGCTGTATTGGATTTATGGCATCCGGAAAAAGGTGTGAAGCGTATTCTCGCAAACTACGGTCGCGGTGGTAAAAAAATGCCAGTTTATAAAATGCCGCATTTAGAAGGCTGGGCCATGACCGAAGACTACGCATTTTTTCCAGCAGTAGGTCGCAATGAAGTGTTGGTTATGAATCGTCGCAACTGGAAACAAGTTAAAAAGATAGCTGTTCATGGTCAACCGGTATTTGTAATGGCTAGACCGGATGGCCGTCAAGTTTGGGTAAATTATGCTTATCCAAAAAATGATACGGTAGAAGTGATTGATACTGAAAGTTTAAAAATCATCAAAACACTTAAGCCCGGTAAAGCTGTGTTACATATGGAGTTTACCCCACGAGGTGAACAGGTTTGGATTTCTGCACGTGATGCAGGAAAAGTCACTGTTTATGATACTGCAACATTTAAGGCATTAACAACGCTACCAATGGCAAAGCCCAGTGGTATATTTTTTACTAACCGTGCACATCGTATCGGCTTATAGAGAGTAGTTTATGCAATCTTTAACGGACATAGAAAAGCATGTATTAAATGATTTTCAACATGACTTTCCTCTAGTAGCAAGGCCTTACCAGGCGTTAGCTGAAAAGCTGGGCACTAGTGAAGAGATTATTATTGAAACATTAAACAAGCTTAAGCAAGAAGGGTTTGTTAGTCGTGTTGGCGCAGTATTTCGTGCCAATAGTATTGGTGCAAGTACTTTAGCGGCGATGTCTGTACCTGAACAAGAAATAGAAGCGATTGCGAAAAAAATTAATGCATACAGTGAAGTGAATCATAATTACAAACGTGAACACCACTTTAATTTGTGGTTTGTTTTAACGGCAAGTAATGAGCATGAATTAAATGCAGTACTCGATGATATTGAGCAAGAAACGGGTTATCCGGTTATGTATTTACCTATGATTGAAGATTTCCATATTGATTTAGGTTTTGATCTGGATTTTAATTCCAATTACGATGTCGAGAGTGCAAACTAATGGATATGAAAGTTAAATATCGTCAACCTGCATTACCACCACAAGCAAAAATTGATGAGCAGGATGAAGCTTTAATTAAACTCATTCAGACCGGACTACCTTTAACTGCGAGACCTTATGCTGATCTTGGTAAACAAGTTGGCATGACAGAAGAGCAAGTGATTAATCGCATTGCTTATTTAAATAAATCTAACGTTATCAAACGCTTTGGCATTGTTGTCCGCCATCATGAGCTAGGTTATAAGGCAAATGCGATGACGGTTTGGAATATTGATGATGATAAAGTCAGTCAGCTCGGAGCTTGCATGGGGGAGTTTGATTTTGTGACGCTATGTTATCGTCGCCCACGCCGCTTACCTGAGTGGCCGTATAATTTATTCACAATGATCCACGGTAAAGACCGCGAGCATGTATTATCTAACATCGAGATGCTTGTTAATCAATGCGGCCTTGATTCTGTTGAACACCAGGTTTTATTTAGCACGCAACGCTTTAAACAGCGTGGTGCAATTTATCGTAAGTCATAAAATTAAAATGGACGACCTAGATCGTAAAATTATTAATTTATTACAAGAAGGTTTTCCTTTAACGGAAGAACCTTATGCCGATGTTGCAAAACAATTAGGCATAGATGAATCTGGTTTACTGAGTCGATTAAAATCTCTCTTAGATGAAAAAATATTAAGTCGTTTTGGCCCCATGTATGATGCCGCTAAATTAGGTGGTGACTTTAGTTTAGTTGCGATTAAAGTCCCTAAAGATCGTTTTGATGAAGTCGCTGGAATTGTTAATAGCTATGAAGAGGTTGCGCATAACTACCACCGTGATCATGATTTTAATATGTGGTACGTACTGGCAACAGAATCTCCAGAAAAAATTCATGAGGTGAATGCCGATATTGAAAAGCGTATCGGTTTAAAAGTTTTCAATATGCCAAAACTGGATGAATACTATATTGGCTTAAAGTTGACCGCATAATATGTCTAAAGCACTCTTACAAAATGAAGTGATTATTCTGGATGAACTTGATCGTCAAATAATTCAAGCAACGCAATCAGGCTTACCTCTTGTTCCTCGTCCTTATCATCATGTTGCTGAAGATTTAGGCGTTACTGTTAAAGAAGTTATTCGCAGAATGAAAGCGATGAAAGATACAGGTATTATTCGTCGTATTGCTGCGGTACCCAATCATTATGCTTTAGGTTATAAAGGTAATGGCATGACGGTATGGGATGTACCGAGTGAACTTGTGAATGATCTTGGTCATAAAGTGGGTGTGCTTGATTTTGTTAGTCACTGTTATCATCGTCCCCGTTTTCTACCTGATTGGCCTTATAACCTTTTTGCTATGGTGCATGCGCATAATCGCAAAGAAGCATTATTACTCGTTGATACGATTGCTGAATTATTAGGTAAGCATGATCGTGGTCATGATGTATTATTCAGTAAGCAAATTTTGAAAAAAACAGGTATGCGGTTGTTATAATAATTTGATTTTATTTAAGCAGGTGAAGATATGTTTCGAATCAGTCAATACATGCGTGAACTACATCAGCCAACCCCTTTAGCTGAAAAACGTAATCCTCCTGGCCCTGTGGTAATTTGGAACTTAATCCGTCGTTGTAATTTAACCTGTAAACATTGTTATTCAATTTCGGCAGATAAAGATTTTCCCGGTGAATTAACAACCGAAGAAGTTTTTAAAACAATGGATGATTTAAAAGACTTCCATGTACCGGTGCTTATTTTATCGGGTGGTGAGCCATTAATGCGGCCTGATATTTTTGAAGTTTCTAAACACGCCAAAGACATGGGTTTTTATGTTGGGCTTTCCACCAATGGCACAATGATCGATGAATCTAATATTGCAGACATTGCGGCGATTGGTTATGACTACGTTGGTATTAGTATTGATGGTGTAAAAGAAACACATGATAAGTTTCGCCGTAAGATTGGTGCCTTCGATGAATCTATGCAAGGCATTCGTCTTTGCCGTGAAGCCGGTATTAAAGTCGGTATGCGTTTTACTTTAACCATGGATAATGCGCATGAGCTTCCTGATTTATTAAACATTATGGAAGAAGAAAAGGTCGATAAATTCTACCTCTCTCATTTGAATTATGCCGGACGCGGTAATAAAAACCGCAAAGATGATGTTGTGCATCAACTCACTCGTGATGCAATGGACTTATTGTTCGACACAGCTTGGCAACATGTTGTTGAAGGTAGAGAACGTGAATTTGTTACAGGTAATAATGATGCTGATGGTGTGTACTTATTATATTGGATTGAAAAGAATTTCCCTGAGAAGTTAGAACATATGCGTGCTAAATTAAGTCAATGGGGGGGCAATTCATCGGGCGTGAATATTTCTAATATTGATAACTTGGGTAATGTGCATCCAGATACTTTCTGGTGGGATTATGATTTAGGTAATGTAAAAGATCGAAAGTTTTCTGATATTTGGTTAGATAGAAGCGATCCATTAATGGATGGATTAAAGTCGAACCCTCGACCACTAGAAGGACGTTGCGGTAAATGCAGTTACAAAGATGTTTGCGGTGGTAATACTCGCGTTCGTGCTTATCAATTAACCAATAATTTTTGGGCGGAAGATCCTGCGTGTTATTTAACGGATATTGAAATTGATGTAGAAGAATCTGAAGAACGTTTACAGGTAACACCTTGGTCTCGTGTTAATGCACCACAAAAAAAGAAAGCGTGAATAAATGATAAGAATAGTTTTTATAATTAGTTTATTACTGACTACAAACATAAGTTTTGCCGTATCAAAACACCTTAAAGCCGTCTATGAAGAGCATTGTGCGAGCTGTCATTCTTCAAATCGCCTGGGTGGGATGGGGCCAGCATTATTACCTGGAAATTTAAAACGTTTAAAAAAGAAGAAAGCGGTAGATGTTATCGCTGATGGCCGTGCAGCAACTCAAATGCCAGGGTATGCGGATAAAATATCTAAAAAAGATATTCAAGCATTAGTAGACTACGTTTACACCCCTTTGCCGTATATTCCTAAGTGGGGCATGAATGAAATAAATAAATCTCACCTCATTCATTTTAAAGCCGGTAGCCTTAGTGATAAGCCGATATTCAAAGCTGACATGCTTAATCTTTTTATTGTGGTTGAATTAGGCGATCATCACGCAACAGTATTAGATGGCGATAAATTTGAACCCATTCATCGTTTTAAAACACGCTTCGCTTTACACGGCGGCCCAAAATATTCACCTGATGGACGTTATGTTTATTTTGCATCACGCGATGGCTGGGTTAGCAAATTTGATATTTATAATTTAAAAACAGTTGCTGAAATTCGAGCGGGTATTAATACTAGAAATTTAGCCATTTCGGGAGATGGTAAGTTCGTTTTAGTGGGGAATTATCTTCCTCATAGCGTGGTGATACTTGATGCCGAAAATCTTAATCCAATTAAAGTTATTCCCGTGAAAGATAAAAATGGAAAATCATCACGTGTTAGTGCGGTCTATGCCGCACCACCGAGAAACAGCTTTATTGTCGCGCTGAAAGATATTCCTGAAGTATGGGAGATTTATTACAATGATAAACATGAGCCTATTTATAATGGTTTGGTTCATGACTACCGTCACAAAGAAGGTATTGCCGATACTTCATCATTCCCAATAAGACGCATTGAACTTGATGATTATTTAGATGACTTTCAGTTTGATCAATCCTATACCCATTTAATGGGCGCGGCGCGTAATGCAAAAAATGGCCAGGTTGTTAATCTGGATATTCGGCGCAAAGTTGCTGATTTAGAATTAACCGGTTTACCGCACTTAGGTTCGGGCATTACCTGGGAATATAAAGGTCGCACAGTGATGGCAACGCCTAATTTCAAAAAGGCCGAAGTCAGTATTATTGATATGAAGACATGGAAAACCATTAAGCGTATCAAAACATTAGGACCTGGATTTTTCATGCGCAGTCATGAAAATTCAAAATATGCTTGGGCAGATGTTTTCTTTGGGCCGAATAATGAAGCGGTACATATTATTGATAAAGAAACCTTAGAAATAGTTAAAACCTTAAAGCCTGCTCCAGGCAAAAATGCGGCACATGTCGAGTTTGATCGATATGGAAAACATGTCGTATTAAGTGTGTGGGATATGGATGGAGAACTCATTATCTATGATGCCGAGACCTTAAAAGAAATTAAGCGTTTGCCAATGAAAAAGCCATCAGGAAAGTATAATGTTTATAATAAAATCAATCGTTCAGCAGGTACAAGTCATTAGAAATACAGGTTATTGTATGTGTATCTCAAGATAGGTAAAGCATTGTTACAATGGGGTAATTTATATAGTAAAGCTATACGTATTGAGTTACCTTTTAGCTGCTTAATTAATATCATGATTGATTAAGTTGTTGACTAATAACGAAGTAAATTGGTCGGGAATAAGATCATACATATTAGTATTTAATGATCCCTTGATGTAGATCATGTTAAATTTGTAAATCTGACCTATAGTCATTGCACATAAAAGTTTGTTAGTAGTAGTCCATAAAATAATAAGGAGGACGTGTGAATACTAAGAATTTTGTATTAATAATATTATCTTGTCTTGTT
>JAUWUS010000035.1 GCA_030617815.1 Gammaproteobacteria bacterium | reverse complement strand
AGCATTTAAAGGTGTCGGCGGCAATCCAGTATTTTTTAACCGCGCAAAAGGCTCTTATGTTTATGATGAAGATGATAATCAATATATCGATTATGTCGGTTCATGGGGCCCAATGATTATTGGTCATGCACATGATGATGTATTAAAAAGTGTACAAGCGACAATGCAAAAAGGTCTTAGCTTTGGTGCGCCTACCGAAATTGAAACGCAAATGGCTGATAAGGTTTGCGAGTTAGTGCCCTCCATGGATATGGTGCGTATGGTGAGCTCAGGCACAGAAGCAACCATGAGCGCTTTACGTCTGGCGCGTGGTTATACCGGTCGCGATAAAATTATTAAGTTTGAAGGCTGTTATCACGGCCATTCCGATTCACTGCTCGTTAAAGCAGGATCAGGTGCCTTAACCCTGGGTGTGCCAACCTCCCCCGGTGTCCCCGCTTCCCTGGCAGAACTCACCATCACCTTGAGCTACAACAATATTGAAGAAGTGAAAAAAACATTTGCTGAAATCGGTGAGCAAATTGCCTGCATCATTGTCGAACCTGTTGCCGGTAATATGAATTGCATTCCACCTGTTCCTGGATTCCTTGAAGGCTTACGTGAAGTTTGTGATGAATATGGCAGCGTACTTATTCTTGATGAAGTAATGACAGGCTTCCGTGTTTCTTTAGGTGGCGCGCAAAGTTTTTATAATATCAAACCTGATTTAACAACCTTAGGCAAAGTCATTGGTGGCGGTATGCCGGTGGGGGCTTTTGGTGGTAAACGCGAGATAATGGAACACATTGCACCGCTTGGTCCTGTATATCAAGCAGGGACATTATCCGGCAATCCCGTTGCTATGGCCGCAGGTCTTGCAACATTGAATATCATAGAACAACCCGGATTTTACGAAGCTTTATCCAAAAAAACGGAAACATTGGTTAAAGGTTTAGAAGAACGTGCAGCAAAAACAAATATTCCATTAACCACTAATCAGGCAGGAGCTATGTTTGGCTTTTTCTTCACTGCAGAAAAAAACATTAGCACTTTTGAACAAGTTAGCGCCTGTGATGCTGAACGCTTCAAAAAGTTTTATCATGGCATGTTACAACAAGGCGTCTATCTTGCACCGTCTTCTTATGAAACCGGTTTTGTTTCAAGTGCACACAGTGATGAAGATATAACAAAAACATTAGATGCGGCTGAAAAAGTTTTTTCTGGTTTGTAAAATACTAATTCACAGCAATTTGTTCTCTTCCCTTAGCGCTTGCCCTAAGGGATGGTGGATAAACACATATTATGATTAAGGTTCGAAATAAACTAACAGAAAAAATTTAAATATTCTATTCTCCATTCCTCAGCAATACCTTCAAGCATGCCGTATACTAGACCCATGCCTGAAGATATTATTGCAAACCTGATTCTTGCTCTACAGCAGTATCCCATTCTTGCCTTATTTTTTGTTTTCCTTGTAGCCTTTAGTGAATCATTAATTATTATTGGGCTCATTGTTCCCGGCGCTATTCTTATGATTTTACTTGGAGCTCTTATCGCAATGGATGCACTGGAGTTTTGGCCAACAGTGTTTGTTGCCGTATGCGGTGCTGTCGCCGGCGATAGTCTTAGTTACTGGCTAGGGAATCGTTACCAGGACAAACTCCTTAATCTCTGGCCTTTATCACGCCACCCCAACCTTATCATCCGTGCTAACCGTTTTTTTCAACAGCATGGCGTAAAAAGTATAATTCTCTCCCGTTTTATTGGCCCTTTACGTCCTATCATTCCGGCAATCGCAGGCATGACAAAAATGCCCGGAAAAATATTTATTGCAACTAATATCGGTTCGGCTATTTTCTGGGCTCCACTTTATTTATTACCTGGCATACTTTTTGGTCTTTCCTTTGAAATAGCCAGTGAATTCGCCGGGAAATTTATATTTCTAATCATTTTATTATTATTCATTATTATCCTATCACTATGGATAATACAGCGCCTTTATATTTTCACTAAACCCTATAATGATAAAATTATAATGAAGTTATTGAACTGGGGTGAGAAACATCCTCTCGCAGGAGAAGTTCCTGCAGCAATTCTTGACCCAAAACACCCGGAAATACGTGGTTTAAGCTTAGTTGCGCTTATTATTTTCAGCGCCACATTATTGTTAAGTCTAATGCATGATACCTTAATGCTTCCTTACAACCTGTTTCCTTATGATTTTGATTCCCTTGATCAACTCATCTATAACAGTTTGCAAACATTTCGCTCACCACCTTTTGACAGGGTTATGTTATGGCTGACTCATCTCAGCAGTAGCACTTTTATTGCCTTACTTTGCTTTAGCCTCGGCAGTTTATTTCTTTTTAAAAAGAACTTTTTCTCTCTCTGGCATTGGTTAGCCGCTATATCGCTGCCACTTTTGTTGTCACCATTATTAAATAATCCTTTACCAAGCTCACTACGACAAAACCTGCATACAAATATTGAGTCTTTACCTTTTATCGCTATTATTTCCACTGTTGGTTTTTTGACCATAATCATGAATTCCGGACTTTCTTTTAGCAAACAAAAATTAATTTATTATTTTTCTGCCTCACTCGTTTTATTTTTAATGTTGGCACAACTTTATTTTGCCAACCAGGTTTTTAGTCAAATACTATTTGGTTTGTTTATTGGCGCAATCTGGTTTAACTTGCTGGGTATCGCTTACCGACGACATAGAAAAAAAATCATTAATAAAAAAACACGCAAAGAAATATTTTTAATCCTGGCCGTACTTCTTATTTACCCCAGCTGGAAAACAATTCAACAACAAGAACTTTACGCTGCCCCTGAAAATTATTTTGTGATGGGAACCGATAGTTGGATAGAAAGTGGCTGGGAATTGTTGCCAACTTTACGCCAGGGAATATACCAAAATAAAAATAATTTGTTTAATCTACAATGGTTAGCAAGCAAGCAGAAAATAAAGTCTCAACTGACTCAGGCAGGATTTTCTGACAGCTTAAATACATCACGAACAATTTCAAACTGGTTTCTGGATGATATTGAAATTAACCAGCTTCCAGTATTACCTCATATACATAACGGTGAATACGAAACTTTACGTTTTTATCGCTACAACAATGACACTCAGGAAGTAACGGTTATTCGATTGTGGCCATCCAAATATAAACTTAGACAAGACAATCCATTGCGGCCACTCTGGTTTGGCAGTATTAGTTTAATGGAAATAAAAGAAAACCTGGATATAACTTATCTGGTAACAAAAAAAGTAAATATGGAAGAAATAAAACTTGATAATAAAAAATTAATAATTCATAAAAAGAATATATTTAATGCAAGTGAAAATAAAAATAGTACAATTTTTTTATTACAATAAGAAACTAAAGTATTTCCATTGAAACTAACAAAGGTAACAAATAATGTATTCTTTCATCCACATTATCCATGATCAACATATTTTGCTTATCTTTTAATTTTAAAGGTAACAATTCAATAAGTCGGGCGCTAACCCAGTCTATCTCGTCATAATATTTTTTCATTGTAGTATAAGGCGGCTCGAGTTGAGCAATGATGTGTTTTAGCAATTCAGTAAATTGTTCTGCATTTTGCTCTTTTTTACAGGTATCAAGATTAGGCAATAATTCAACTTCGGCTACAGTAAGCTGATTAGCTTTAATCTCTGTTGATAAAATACGAAAACGTTGCTCACCTGTAAGGGTTATTCCCAGCATGCCGTCATTACGTTTATGCCAATACGAAATATAACTGGCAGTACCAAACTCATGCACTTTTGCTGCGATGCCAGCCTCTTTACCCTCTTCAATCAAAACAACACCGATTCGACTTTCTGACTTCATGCAATCACTAATCATATCAAGGTAACGGGGTTCAAATATGCGTAACGGCAACACGCCACCTGGAAACAATACGGCATCGAGTGGAAATAAAGGTATATTTATTTTTTCTAAAACGTCCATGATCAATTAAACTTCTATAATCACAACAACAGGTTAAAATGTTTCTTTTGAAGACACATTTGCTATGAATATCTATGCTATAAATGTCTATCTAGTGTGGCACAAAATAGCATAAAACCCAGTTTTTTTACCTATTCTCCCCAACGCGGCAGTAAATTATGGCTCACTTTTAAATGATCAAGTATGCGAGCCACCATAAAATCAATAATATCTGCCAATTTTTCCGGGTTATGGTAGAAACCTGGATTTGCGGGCATAATCGTGGCACCCGCCTGGGATAGTCGCAACATATTCTCTAAATGAATTTGTGAAAAAGGTGTTTCTCTCACCACCATAATCAATTGCCTTTTTTCTTTGAGCATCACATCTGCTGCGCGCTCAAGCAAGTTGTCACTATTACCATTCGCAATTGCCGCCAGAGTTCCTGTTGTACACGGACAAACCACCATCGATAAAGCATTGTGCGAGCCGCTGGCAATAGGTGCAGTCCATTGTTCCTGGGAAAATACCTTTATTTGTCCGGCTTCGGCTTTATAAAGCTCTCTAAAAAAACGTTCCATATCGGCTGATTTTGCTGGTATTTTTAATTCTGTTTCCATCGATAAAACGATTTGCGCAGCTTTTGATACCATCAAATAAACAGGAACACCGGCATTCAGTAAACATTCCATTAAACGCAATGCATACTGCACACCTGATGCACCGGTTAAAGCTAAAATGACTGGTGTTTGTTTTTGTTTAGTCATGCTATTTATTATCTCTATTCAAATTTATCTTTTAATGCGTCGAGCAATTTTTGATGAATACCTGCAAAACCACCATTGCTCATAATAACAATATGATCATTCGCCTTCACCTCTGTTATTACCTTATCAATAATAGCTTGTATTGATGAAAACACTTGCGCTACATGATTTTTATTGTTTTTAAATTCTGCTGCAAGATCCCAACCCAGGTTTTCCGTCTGGTACAAATAAACATTATCCGCAAGGATTAAAGATTCAGCCAGCGTATCTTTATGCACTCCCATTTTCATTGTGTTTGAACGCGGTTCAAGAATGGCAAAAATTCTTTTTTTGCCAACATGTTTACGCAAACCATCTAAAGTAAGCTGAATGGCAGTAGGATGATGGGCAAAGTCATCATAAACCGTAATATTATTAACAACGCCGCGTACTTCCATGCGGCGCTTAATACCTTTAAAACGACTTAAACTCTCAATAGACAATTCTGCTGGCACACCAACATGTCTTGCTGCAGCAATTGCAGCTAATGCATTTTGCATATTGTGTTCACCTAACATTGACCATTTTGCAGTAGCAATTTTTTTGGAATCAAAGGCCACGTCAAATTCCAGCCCGTCTTCACTAACAGGTTGCGCCTGCCAATGTTTTGTTTGTTTACCAGAAAAATATTCAACGGGTGTCCAACAACCTTTTTTAATCGTTTGTTCGAGATAAGTATCATCGGCGTGACTTATCACCAAACCATTAGCAGGCACCGTACGTAACAAATGATGGAACTGTGTTTGGATTGCTTCGATATCAGGGAAAATGTCTGCATGATCATATTCAAGATTATTCAGGATTAAAGTCCGCGGATGATAATGAACAAATTTTGAACGTTTATCAAAAAAAGCCGTATCATACTCATCGGCTTCAACCACAAAAAAAGGTGTTTCACCTAAACGTGCAGAAACACCAAAATTACCAGGAATACCGCCGATCAAAAAACCGGGTGACAATTTATTATCTTCCAGTAACCAGGCTAATAAACTTGCCGTTGATGTTTTTCCATGTGTGCCCGCAACCGCAAGTACCCATCGGTCCTGTAATACATAATCCAGTAACCACTGCGCACCAGAGGTATAACGTAATCCTTGTTCAAGTACGGCTTCAACCGCCAGATTACCGCGTGATAAAGCATTGCCAATAACAACAATATCGGGTTCAGGTTTTAAATGTTCAGCCATATAACCTTGCATCAGGGTAATGCCCTGCTCTTGTAATTGAGTGCTCATCGGCGGGTAGACATTTTCATCTGAACCACTTACGGTGTGGCCCAACTCACGCGCAAGTAACGCAAGCCCACCCATAAAGGTGCCACAAATTCCAAGAATATGAATATGCATAACTATTTCCTAACTACCAGCCGATAATTTCGGCATCAACCGGGAGGTTGCAAAACTATCAACAATAATGCCCGCCAATATTGTTGCAATGAGTAAATAACGTCCTTTGGGTAAATCTTGTGGCCCGGCTTTTAATCGACAAATAGCCCAAAACACTTTGATTAATTGCAACATAACAACGTTTTACTCTTTTTCTTCTTATTTAAACCATTATCTTACCCTGCATGACTCGTACAAGAAATAGCATTTTGTTATTATTACTACTTAATCACTTTTCAGGACTTTATTAAATGCCGGATAAAAATAAGAGCGCAGCCGAGTACTCTATTTTATATATCGATAACGATGAAAAACTACAAGAACTCTGCGAAAATATAAAAGATACACCACTGCTGATACTTGATACCGAATTCATTCGCGAAAAAACCTACCGCGCCAGGCTCTGCCTGATTCAAATTGCAACTGATGATATTGTTGCATGTATTGATCCCATCGTACTAAATGATATTACGCCATTAATGGATATTATTAATGATAAAAACAAATTAAAGATATTCCATGCTGCAAGACAAGACTATGAAATATTTTATGATTTAAATAAACAATTACCTCAACCCCTTTTTGACTCACAACTCGCTGCAAGTTTATTGGGTTATGGCGAACAAATTGGTTATGCTTCACTCGTTAACAAAATTCTTGGGGTTCAACTTGATAAGGCACATACCCGGACAGACTGGAGCAAACGTCCATTAAGTGAGGCTCAAATTCGTTATGCCAGTGATGATGTGTTTTATTTACGTCAACTTTATCCAGTATTAAAAAATCAGCTTGCAGAGCAAGGCAGAGAAGACTGGCTCGATGAAGAATTTGATGCTTTATGCCAGCCAGGATTATTTATCACCCATCCTGAAGATGCATGGAATAAAGTAAAAGGCATTAATCGTTTAAGACCCAGACAATTTGCCGCAGCAAAAAATATTGCAGAATGGCGCGAAAAAATGGCAATAAAAAAAGACCTGCCTCGTCGCTGGATACTTGCTGATGACATTCTTATTGCCGCTGCACAATTATTGCCAAAAAATATTTCGCAACTATCAACAATTTCTAATATAAAAACAGCAACCATTGAAAAAACCGGTGAAATCATTCTTAACTGCGTAAAAAACGCATTAGCACTAAATGAAACTGACTTACCATCAACAACAAAACCAAAACGACTTACTGCAGATCAGGAAATCATTGCTGATTTATTAATGACGCAACTTAGATTAATTGCCTCTGAACAGAATATTAGCCCGGCAAATATTGCAAACCGAAAAATGATTGAAAAAATCATCTATGGCGAAACAGATATACCTTTACTTAAAGGCTGGCGCTATCAGCTTGCAGGTAAAAAAATTCAAGATCTGCTTTCCGGAAATTTTTCCCTGCAAATAAAAAACAACAAGGTAGTACCATTAAAAATATAAACAATGAAAAATAAAAAAACATATCGGTATCCCTGGCGTTATAACAATAAATTTCAAATATTGGTTGACGGCACCGATTATTTTTCATCTATGGTAAATGAAATAAAAAAAGCACAAACTCGAATATTACTTGAAGCCTACTTATTTGAATCTGGAAATGTTGCTGATATTTTCATAAAAGAATTATGTGCAGCTAAAGAACGCAATGTTGATATTTTTATTCTATTGGATGAATACGGTACAAAAGGATTAAATGACAGGGATAAAGGAAAACTAACTACTGCGGGTATCGAACTATTACTTTACAACCCCGCCAGTTTTTTTCATTTTGGCAGAAGCCTAAAACGAGATCATCGAAAACTATTAACAATTGATGGTCATACTGCATTTATCGGTGGCGCCGGCATTACTGATGAATTCACACCTGAAGTTACAAAAAATTACTGGCATGATGTAATGCTCAAAGCTGAAGGTGATATTGTTTCTGATCTTACTCACTCTTTTAATAATGTATGGAACAAACAAAAAACAATATTAAAAATACATAATGAAAGAATAAAAAACAATTCCAGTCAAACAAAAAATAAAGCCCGCGTTCTCGTTTCCTCTGGCACCGAAAAAAATGAAATAATCCGTGCTATCATTGCCCGCATACGCGCCAGTAAAAAACAAGTCTGGTTAACTTCTCCTTATTTTATTAGCAGCTGGAAAATAAGACGCGCCTTACGCTATGCCGCAAAAAAAGGGGTTGATGTAAGATTGATTTTTCCGGGTCCATACAGTGATCATAAATGGATCACTTATGGCATACAACGGTATTATCAACGTTTATTAAAAGCAAACATTGCGATCTATGAATTTCAACCTCGTTTTACTCATGCAAAAATAATTTTATGTGATAACTGGTTTACTACTGGCTCAAGCAACTTTGACCGCTGGAATCAATTCCTAAACCTTGATATCAACATAGAAATTTATGATCAACAAAGTCATAAAGAAATAACTGCGTTATTTAAAGCAGATTTTTTAGAAAGCAGATTGGTCATTTTAAATCAGTGGCGAAGCCGATCTTTTATACAACACCTTAAAGAATGGTTCTCAGGACTTATTATTAATGTACTGGGGTTCATTATCAGAAAATTTAAACGTTAGCTATCTTCTTTATTTTAGATTCAGTCGTCACAATTACAATATTTCAGTTTTTTACTTTTTTTAAATATTCATTACGTACTTTAAGGATCTTAGGAAATATTCCTATAAAGAGCTCAACTAATCGTGGTTGAAAATGTTTACCACTTTGTTCTTTTAAATATTCAATAGTATCTTCAATAGACCATGCCTTTTTATAGGGTCGTTCAGAGGTTAACGCATCAAAAACATCTGCAACAGCTACAATTCGACCGGTTAATGGAATATTTTCCCCTGCGAGTGCACGCGGATAGCCTGAGCCATCCCATTTTTCATGATGATTTTGTGCAACTTCCGCAGCCATATTCATTAATACAGAATCTGAACCAGAAAGAATTTCTACACCAATATCAACGTGACTTTGCATTATTTTCCATTCTTCAGGCTCAAACTTTCCTGGCTTCATTAATACACTATCCGGAATACCAATTTTACCAATATCATGCATTGGACTGGCATTAAGCAATAGTTCCGCATCTTCTTCTTGCATACCGGCAGCCAAAGCAAGTAACTGGGAATAACGGCTCATACGAATAATATGAAAACCTGTCATGTCATCGCGGTATTCTGCCGCGCGACCTAAACGGCGAATAACTTCAAGTCGGGTATCCTTTAACTCTTTTGTTCGTTCTTTAACCATACCATCAAGAATCTTATTTTGATTCTTCATTGCTTTGGTCATAATTCTGACTTCTAACATGTTTCGAATACGGGTCATGAGTTCGACACGATCAAAAGGTTTCGCTAAAAAATCGCGCGCGCCAAGATCAAGAGCTTTAATTCTTGATTCACGATCACTTTGAGCGGTTAATACAATAATAGGGGGATAATCAGGGTCAACTTCTCGTATTCCCTCCAGGACCTGATAACCATCCATCACAGGCATATTCAAATCAAGCAAAATTAAATCACTGTTTTGCTCCAGGTAAATAGATTTAACCTGGGTAGGATCTGTTGTTGCAATGACATTAAGATAGCCTTCAATATCCAGCATTTTTTCAATCAAGGTGACATTTGCAGGCTGATCATCAACGATTAAAATCTTTGCCTCTTTAATATTTTTATCTTCAAGCATTATTTTTTCTAATCCGTTTACAAGTAAAATCGCCTACATTCACGCTCTTATCGGCGCAGTTAATAAAGATAAGCCCTTTTATATTTTTTTTCATTTACAGAACATCTATTCAAATAAGGATTTATATTTATACATCTTAAAAAATGCGGGAACAATGCCCGCATTTTTATATCGCTTTTATAAAATAAAAAACTAACGTTTCTTCCTTGAGCTTTTCTTTTTCGCCTTTTTCTTGGCTTTTTTCTTCGTTACTTTTTTCTTGGCCTTCTTCTTAGCGACTTTCTTTTTTGCCTTTTTCTTGGCTTTTTTCCTGGTTACTTTTTTCTTCGCCTTCTTCTTAGCAACTTTCTTTTTCGCCTTTTTCTTGGCTTTTTTCCTGGTTACTTTTTTCTTCGCCTTTTTCTTAGCGACTTTCTTTTTTGCCTTTTTCTTGGCCTTTTTCTTCGTTACTTTTTTCTTAGCCTTCTTCTTAGCGACTTTCTTTTTTGCTTTTTTCTTGGCTTTTTTCTTCGTTTTCTTCTTAGCTGATTTTTTCTTACTCGTTTTCTTTTTAGTTGCTTTCTTTTTCTTACTGGCTTTTTTCTTGGTTACTTTTTTTACCAGTGTTTCAACTGCTGTCTCAGCAGGTTCCTCCACCGCTTTTACTTCGGTGGCTTTTGTTGCTGCAGTTGGCAAACTATCCAGGACACGTTGAATCGCGGCAAAAATTGAATCAACTTCACCAACACCGCGAACAGTACGTAATTTTCCTTGCTTACGGAAATAATCAACTAATGGCGCTGTTTCAGCTTCATAAACACGTAAACGATTGCCAATAGTATCTTCGTTATCGTCAGCACGATGTTCCAGTCCACCACCACATTTATCGCATCGTCCTTCATTTCGAGGGGGAGAGGTAAACACGTTATACATTTGACCACATGAGCCGCAAGTTCGACGACCGGTTAAGCGTTGCATTAAAATATTAAATTCAACATCGATCAGCAGACCGGCCTGAAGCGGTTTATCTACATCATCTAACATACTGTCTAATGCTTCGGCTTGTGGAATATTGCGTGGGAAACCATCCAGAATAAAACCATTTTGCGTATCACTTTGAGCCAGTCGCTCTTTAATCATACCCAGAACAATATCATCTGAAACAAGTTGTCCGGCATCCATGGCTTTTTTGGCTCTCATGCCCAGAGGTGAAGCTGCTTTTACCGCGGCACGCAACAAATCACCCGTTGAAATTTGAGGAATACCATATTTTTCTACAAGTAGTTTAGCTTGTGTGCCTTTACCGCCGCCGGGGGCACCTATTAATACAATTCTCATTATTCTTGCACTCCGTTAACTCGGGTTTTAATCAGTGTTTTACTCACGACTGGTTTTTTTGCCAGTTGCACACAATCCAAATAATAATCTGTGATAAGCATTAAAACTAATCGTTGAACTCCCCTAAGTCAATGTTATTAACTGTGATTTTTGATGCCCTTTTAATATTTTACGATATTCTCAACTCCAGATATTATTAGCACTATATAAATTGATTATTGCGATGGTAACAATAAACCGTTTATTTACCGAAAAATGAGCAAATTCCACAGAATTATGTATTTTTTGTAGCATGCTGTTAGAATAGCCGGCCTTTTTTCTGCTTCTATCAGTCAAGCAGCTTTTTCTGAATTATCACGAGGATCAAACACATGAATCTGGACAGAGTCAGCACCGGTAAAAATGTCCCGGACGAAATTAACGTTATTATCGAAATCCCTGCTCACAGTGATCCTGTTAAATACGAAGTCGACAAGGAAACGGGCGCAATGTTTGTTGACCGTTTTATGAATACCGCCATGCATTATCCTTGCAACTACGGTTATATTCCTCACACACTTTCTGAAGATGGTGATGCGGTTGATGTTTTGGTTATCACCCCTATTCCACTAATCAGTGGTTCAGTGATTCAATGCCGTGTTATCGGTATGTTGAGCATGACCGATGAGGCAGGCCCCGATGCCAAACTCCTTGCTGTGCCCATCACCAAATTATGTAAGCTATACGCTGATATGAAAGCCCCTGCAGATGTGCCTGAATTATTATTGGCTCAAATTAAGCACTTTTTTGAACACTACAAAGATTTAGAGGAAGGAAAATGGGTAAAAGTGGAAGGTTGGCTGGAGGCTAAGGAAGCTAAAGCTGAAATTACTACGGCTATCGAACGTTTCCAGAATGCTCCGGAAAAACCTAACTTCTAAAGGGAAACTTTCATGAAAGTTTGTATTGTTTCAGATAGCCACGATAACCGTTTTTTACTTGCCACTGCAGTAAAAGACGCTAAATCACGTGGTGCCGAAGCCGTTCTACACTGCGGAGATGTGGTTGCACCAACGACGTTACGGATTTTAAACCCTATCGGTTTGCCCGTGCATGTGATTCACGGAAACAATACCGGTGATTTATTTAGTATGTCCCACCTATCCAATCATCCTGACAGTGTTATTCAATACTACGGTCAAGATGCAGGACTTACGCTGGCAGGAAAAAAAATCTTCATGGTGCATTATCCCCATTATGCAGAAGCAATGGGCACAACGGGCGATTGGGATATTGTTTGCTGTGGACATGACCATAAAGCCAGCATTAAGGAAATTAAAAACATTGAAAATTCGACAACACTCTACATTAACCCCGGCACCGTCGGCGGTATAGGCGCAGCACCTACTTATGTAATGGGTAATCTTGAAACGATGGAATTTGAGATTTGTGAAGTACCTGTTGATGATAAACTGACTTATAACAAAGCATCGGTTTCAATACATAGCTGAAAAAATTATTACTCAGGTCTTTTTCTCAACCCAGCGTGTTTGCTCAGCCAGACGTTCTTTTTTCCAGAAGGGTGCGCGTGATTTGAGTTCTTCCATTAAATAACGACTGGCATCAAACGCCTCTGCCCGGTGCGCAGACCACACCGCCACCAAAACAATGGGATCATTCGGTAACATCTCACCTATTCTATGCACAATTAACGAATCTAAAATATTCCACTTCGTTGCGGCTTCTGCACTGATTTTTTCCAGGTATTTTTCCGTCATACCAGGGTAATGTTCCAGCAACATCGCCTCAACATCGTCACCTTGATTAAATTCGCGCATAGTGCCAACAAAAGCGGCCGTCGCACCGTATTTTCCTGCAAAACCAGCATTCGCCTGATAATCAAGTAAACATTGATAAGGCTCAAAAGGAGCATCTTTAATTTCAACTAACATGATTTAACCACCTGTAACCGGAGGAAAAAAGGCCACCTCATCGCCCGCTTTTACGGTGCAAGATGAATCAACGTACTCCATATTCACTGCCATTAACGTATTTTCAGGTAACGCCATATTATTTGTTGCCTGACTCCAAACGTCAGCAACCGACTTCATTCCACTTTCTGCAACTTCGGCCTCAGTCTGCCCAACATGCTCGCGTAAGCTGGCAAAAAATTTTACGGTAATAACTGCTTTAGTCGTCATAAAAAGCGCTTTCTCTGGTTTGCGTATTAAAGCTCGCAAGCCTATCATGATTTAATGTTTGAACCAACGACAGTAACCGTAACCTATTGATATATAAAGGACTAGCATGACAGATTTTACCCATTTTAACGATCAAGGCGAAGCTCATATGGTTGATGTCGGCGAGAAAAAACAAACTCACCGCATCGCCGTTTGTGAAGGTCGTATTACCATGCAAGCAGAAACCCTGGAAAAAATTCTCCGCGGTGATCATAAAAAAGGGGATGTACTGGGAATCGCGCGTATTGCCGGCATCATGGCCTCGAAAAAAACGGCTGATTTGATTCCATTATGTCACCCCCTGATGCTTAGCCATGTGGATATTAATTTCACACCGGAGGCAGAGAACAATAGCATTTATTGTACCTGCCGGGTCGAAACACACGCTCAAACTGGCGTTGAAATGGAAGCACTCACCGCCGTGCAAGTGGCTTTATTGACCATCTATGACATGTGTAAAGCCGTTGATCGCGGCATGACCATGACTAATATCCGTCTAATCGAGAAAAAAGGAGGAAAATCGGGGCACTGGGTACAACCTTCCGGTAATTAAACAACCCCCACATAACCATAATTAATATAAGGATATTTCGCCAAAATAAACTAAACTTAACATAACCCATGCCGATAAATACTGTACTAATAAGAACTTCACCAAAGAAGTCAGTGTATAACCAGCAAGATCAAAATATTGGTAGAAGTAAAGAGGTTGAGTATGAATAGTTTATTATTAGTGTCCCGGTTTAAATCAGTATTATCGATTTTAAGTATCGTCTTTTTAGGCTTAACAATATCCATGCCTGCATTCGCTAACACGGCAGACTGGGGATTGGTACAACGGTTTAATGAGCAAAATAAATTAGCAGAACAAGGTAATGTTAAAGCCATGTATGATGTTGGCAAACTTTATCAACGTGGCCGAGGTGTTAATAAAGATATAACAAAAGCGGCTGAGTGGTTTCAAAATGCCTCAACAGCAGGTTATGCTGCAGCACAAGCTCGTTTGGGAATACTTTATTTTGAAGGACGTGGCGTTAAACAAAATTATAAAAAAGCATTAAAATTTTTAAACTCAGCAGCAGATAAAAATGTCCCAAGTGCTCAATATCAACTTGCAAATATGTATGAACTTGGCACTGGCGTAAAGCAAAATTTATCTAAATCAATTGCCTGGTATAAAAAAGCAGACCAATATGGTTATTATCTTGCGAAAGCTAAAGTAACTCGCCTGGAAAAATTATTAAAATCAGGCGGCACCATTAAGCGCAAGGCAACACCGCAAGCCGTCGCTAAAGCAAAAAAAGCCCCTTCGCCCTTAATTCAAACTATTTTAAATGGCCGTTGGTTAAAACGTAAATCAGCAGTAGGTTATTTACCTTCAATTATCTCCAATTGCACTAAAGATTCTTATAACTCAATGCATTGTATCTCAACATCACAAGAACGTAGTACAGGTTCAGAAATCATTACTTACAATACCGAAAGCGTTATTTCCGCAAAAAACAAAAAATCTTTCAATATCGTATACACAAATAATGTCCTTGAAGTTGCTTTGTTAGCAGCAGTCGATGGTGATGGCGAAAGTATTGAACAAGCACCTTCCCGCATTAAAAAAGGGAAACAAGGGAAACAACGAACACTTAAGTGCTCGCTAAAAGATAATAAAACAATAGAATGCCGCAAGGGTACATCAAGCTTTAACTTGATTAGCCAATAAAATGCACTATTAGCTGTAAATAAGAATTTTTAATTTTAAACAACTGGCATACAATAACCTGTATGTCAGTTGTCTCCCCGCCAACAAGTGAAGAACAATTATTAAAACGAGCAAGGCAGCTTGCCGGTTTAACCCTTGCCGATCTCGCGATAAAATTTAATCAAACTATACCGAAAGACACGCGTCATGCTAAAGGCTGGATAGGCCAGTTAGTTGAAACAACCCTGGGCGCAACAGCATCTTCACTCGCTGAACCTGATTTTCAATTAATAGGCATTGAACTTAAAACCTTACCACTGACAAACAGCGGCAAACCAAAAGAATCAACCTACGTCTGTACAGTACCTTTAACTAATCTACATGAACAGGAATGGTCATCATGTTGGTTAAAAAGAAAATTGCAACGCGTTTTGTGGTTACCCATAGAAGCGGACAAACGTATTCCGCTGGCTTCACGTCACATAGGTAACGCTATTTTATGGAGTCCAGATGAAGATGAAGCCACACAATTGCAACAAGACTGGGAGGAGTTAATGGAACTTGTTTGCCTTGGCAAACTTGATCAAATCACATCTCACATGGGTCGTTACTTGCAAATACGTCCAAAAGGCGCAAATGCTAAATCACTCACCACCACACTGGATGAAGAAGGCAACACTATTCAAACCTTACCACGTGGTTTTTATTTGCGGCCTGAATTCACGCAGAAAATAATTCAGACCAATTACGCTTAACATTATAAAAAAATGAACCACGGAGGACACGGAGGTTCACAGGGAAAGAAAAACTTTTTTTATTTTTACCTCTGTGTACCCCGGTGTCCTCCGTGGTTTAAAGCTTTTTTAAATTAACATTCTTAAATCGGTGGTTTAACATCGGGATGTAATTCATCCAGACCAATCGATAAACCATTCTCCGTCACGATCCGTGCATGAAAGCGTTTTAATTGCCGTGGTTCTTTCACTCCACATGAATGTGCGATAATGCCCACTTCATGATTAATGTTTTTAGCAAAGTGTGCAACGCGTACTGCTTTATGCTCAGGGTTTAAGCCTTTTTGTAATCTTTTATTATGCGTTGTAATTCCGGTTGGGCAAGTGTTGCGGTTACACTGCAATGCCTGGATACAACCAAGAGAAAACATAAAGCCACGGGCAGAGGTTATAAAGTCTGCCCCCACACATAAAGCCCATGCCACTTCAGTGGGCGTTATTAATTTTCCGGAACAAATTACTTTTATCCTGTCACGTAAACCATATTCGTTTAATTTATCAATCAATTTTGGCAAACTTTCACGCAAGGGTAAGCCAACATCATCCATTAGCGACATAGGCGCTGCACCTGTACCGCCATCCGCACTATCCAAAGTAATAAAATCAGGTGCTTGTTCTATACCTCGCTTTTTTATCGCTTGCATTAAACCATCAAGCCAGCCATATGCACCTAACACCATCTTAAAACCAACCGGTTTACCGGCGGCCTGACGGATTTTCTGCAACATATCCAGCAGATCATCTACTGAATTAATTTCAGGATGGCGATTAGGGCTAATTGATGCTTTATAAGCTGTGATACCACGAATTTTTGCAATTTCTTTTGTAACTTTCTCAGAAGGTAAAATCCCTCCTTTACCGGGTTTAGCCCCCTGACTCAATTTAAGTTCAAACATTTTAACTTGTGGATGAGCAGCAATTTCTTTTATTTTATCGACATCCAACCCGCCTGCTTTATCACGCACACCATATTTAGCGGTACCAATCTGCATAACCAAATCTGCTCCACCTTCTAAATGCCAGGGAGATAAACCACCTTCACCCGTATTCATCCAGCATCCCGCTTGATAAGCACCACGGGATAACGCAAGCACCGCAGGTTTTGATATTGCACCGTAACTCATGCCTGAAATATTAATAAGCGAATTCGTGGTATATGGATGAGCACAATACTCACCAATGGTAATGGATTTATTTTTTACAGCATCTTCATCCAGTGTAGGAAAAGGACAGTTAACAAATAAAACCGTGCCAGGAAAACTTAAATCTCTGGTTGAACCAAAAGCTTGTGTATTAGGCGCATTTTTTGCTGCACGATAAACCCAACTACGCTGCGCACGATTAAAAGGCAACTCCTCCCTGTCCATAGCAAAAAAATACTGGCGGAAAAACTCACCTAAGGTTTCAAACAAATACCGAAACCGGCCAATAACAGGATAATTACGCCGTATCGCTTGTTTATTTTGTGTAACATCTAAAATGAAGGTAATAATAATTGCCAGTACGATCAGGCCAATAACAAAAATAAATAACGCTGACATAACTTCAAGTGCGGTTAATAAAAATTCCGCTATATTAATATCCTGCATTGTGCGCTCCCTGTTACAATTGAAGAAAATTTATTATAGATGAACTATTGACAGCTAATCCTTTAAAAAGATGCATCAACTTTGAGTTAATATTATGGACAAAAAAGAAGCAATAACCCAGGTATTCGATCTGGTTGCAACAAAATACGATAATCCTTCTTTGCGTTTTTTCCCCTTTTGTGCCGATAAACTCATTGACTATGCAAAAATAAAACCCCGTCATAAAGTACTTGATATTGCGACCGGTACAGGCGTCGTTGCAATGGCCGCCGCACAGTGTCTTGGTAATGGTGGCCGTGTTCAGGCAATCGATTTGTCAGAAAACATGCTTCAGCAGGCACAAAAGAAAATTGAACATGCCGGTCTGGATAATGTTGATTTCCATGTTATGGATGCAGAACAACTCGTTTTTAAAAGTAATTACTTTGATGTCATTACTTGCTCATACGGTTTATTTTTTATGCCGGATATGCACTCCGCATTAAAAAGCTGGCTACGTGTTTTAAAACCCGGTGGAAAAATTATTTTCAGCAGTTTTGCTCCTACAGCATTTCAACCGTTATCTGATATTTTTATAAACAATCTTACCGAATACGATATTGTTCCACCCACGCCGAGCTGGTTACAACTCGCAGAAGAAAATTTATGTAAACAAATACTAACTGATAATGGCTTTGAAACAGCTCAAGTTGCCCAGGCACAACTCGGATATCATTTAGCGAAATTTGATGACTGGTGGGAAGTCATTCAAAGTGCAGGCTACCGGGGCTTGTATGAACAATTACCTCAAGGGCACCGAGTGGAGTTTAAAGAAAAACATCGTGTTGAAATTGAAAAACAATTAACCGATAAAGGAATTTGGATGGATGTACAAACATTGTTCTCAATGGCAATGAAACCTGTGTAGAGTTACAAGCGCGTTGCATTCGTAAATTATTAACACTAAAATGATAATGTCATGAATGATTGTTGTAATAATAAAAATGGTGGGAATAAAGGTAATGAAAACAAATTATTACCCATAAAATTCATTTGCCCGGTTAATCAGCAGCAATATATTGAAGTCGCAAAAAAAACGATATTACAACACATCAAAGCCCCCTGGGAAAACAAGCTAGATGAACAAAAATATTATTTTTGTGATGATCCTGACTGTGATGTTGTCTATTTTGGTTTAAACGGTTCAATTATTAATAAATCAGAACTGCGAACCGTAGTGGGCAAAAAAGAAAAATCAGACAATGAATTAATCTGTTATTGCTTCGGTGTGAGTAAATCGCTGGCAAAAAAAAATCCTCAAATTAAAACGTATATTACGCAACAAACAAAAGAACATAATTGTTCTTGTGATGTGAAAAACCCCTCCGGCCGATGCTGCCTGAAGGATTTCCCTAAAATGCACTAACTAATACAATTTAAATTAATTTCCTCTTTTAAATCACCCATTGTCTTACAAGCATCAATCTTATCTGCTGACAAACAAAGTGTTAACTCTTTGTCTGCTAGCTTAAATATAACCGGAAATTTTTCTTCATTAGAGGTATATTTTTTCAAGAACTCATCACGATGAAGGAATTCACACTCAACGTCCAACTCCTGAATAAAATCTTTCCACTCACCACGCTCACTAAGATAAGAATGTGAAATAGCACAAAGGTTACATTCGTATGTTTTTGGCGAAAATACCTTGTGTGCAATATCGGTTAAGGTATTAAACATACCGCTATCTGCGTTATATACAAAAACGAGGTGTTTAGTCAATTTTTTGTTTCCCAGTAGAAATAAAATGGCGTACCGTTTTAAGACCTAATAATACCCAGGGAGTTCCGTGCATAAACAAATCAAAAATATCGATAGGCTTTTTTAATGTGCCATCAAACAACATATTCAATTTTTCAAGCAAATGAGGTTTAAATTCAGGCATAAAGGGAGCCAACCCCAGTGTTAAAGAAGCAACAATCAATATTGGAAATGATACTTTGTCTAACCACTTCATTTTTTCTTTCCTTTAAATAATTTCAGTCAATAAATCTTTATAACGGTGTAAATCTTCAGGTCGATCCAGATCATGCATTATACCAAGTTCATGGCATGACCATGATAAATCACTTAAAACTTTTTTTGTTTGTTTAAAAACAGTATCACTACCCCATGAAATTCCTGAAAACAACTCAGGTGAAAAGCTTTTTAAGCCTAATAAAACATACCCCCCATCTTCGGCAGGGCCAATAACAGAGTCAAAATCATCCAGTGCATTTAGCGCATTTTTAATATATTGCTCATCTATTTCAGGGCAATCTGTACCAATAATGATAACTTTTTCATAAAGCTGTAAAGTAGAAGAAAAAGCAAACGCCATGCGTTCACCAAGATCATCCCCTAACTGATCATTAAGCTGTACAGAAAAACGTTTCTCACAATCAAGGAAAAACATATGCTGACGATGAGGAGTGCAACATAATTCGACATCAATGTCCGTTGAATTACTAACGGATGTTAAAGTATTAATAACTAATTTTTTATGTAGTTTTAATGATTGCTCAAGAGAATAATCCGGTTGCAGGCGAGTCTTAACTTCACCCATTACTGGTGCTTTTGTAAAAACTAATAACTTGTTTAATTTTTTTTGCATTATTTATTAATCGACTATCTATACTGCCTGACTAAATATTCCGGACTTACGCCAATCCAGTACAAAAAACGTAATTTCCACATTAATAATATAGTTGAAGAAATTCCATTTTTTTCCCAGCGACGACTCGATGTTATCAATGTATATTTTAAGCAAACAGGTTTTGATAATTTTTTCATTTTTCTGCTGAGATCAACGTCTTCCATTAAAGGAATATTTGAATATTCATTTACCTGTCTAAAAACTTTTCGTTTTACAAATATTCCCTGATCACCCGTTGCAATGCCAGAGACACAAGACCGAACATTCATCATTGCCTCAATAATACGAAATAAAATATGTGAACCAGATAGCTTTACATTAAACCGACCCCAGTCACTCTTATTTAACGCTTGTTGAATTTGTTCAATCGCATTTTCCGGGATTAATGTATCAGCATGCAAAAACCATAAAACTTCATGTCTGGATTGAGTCGCACCATTATTCATTTGTAATGCACGCCCTGCTTCGGAGGAGATTACTTTATCGGATAATGAATCTGCAACTGAATGGGTATTATCATGACTACCGCCATCAACAACAATAACTTCATGCCCTTGTTGACGACATACCTGTAATTGCTGAAGTAATTCCTTTATGGAATTCTCTTCATTTAATACAGGAATAATAATTGATACAAACATAATTCTCACTTTTATCGTCATTCCAGCTAAGATCGTGCTGGAATGACAAGTATGAACAACTTATAAAGTAAGCGGATTGTGAGAAGCTAGAGAACAAGGCGAATCTGATGAAAAAGCGGAGCGTATGATTAATACGTGAGCATTTTGAAGATGATTCAACGCCGTTATCTAGTTTCTCACAATTCGCAGCTTAAACCAAAGCGCCACCGCAGCTGGAACCTTGCCCCGCAGTACACCCATAACAATGATCCGCAATCATAATATCTCGTCTATTTAAATTTTCATTAGTAATATCATTCAGGTGCATTTTTTTACCCTGTTCTGTTAACGGTAATTCAAGCATCTGGTTAAAATCACAATCATAAATATAACCTTGCCAGTCAACACTAATTAAACTACGACACATTACAGTTTGTAAATTAGTTGTTTGATATGCATCTTTTAACAATTCCATATAACCGTCAAACTCACCTTTTGATATTAAAGTACTGCCAAAGCGTTTAATGGGCATATTAGTTAATGTATATAAATTATTAAAGACAATACCATAACGTTGCTTTAACTCACGTTTATAATCCAGTTCTAACTGACATTGTGCAGGCGGTAAATATGGCCCAATCGGGTTATACATTAAGTTAAGCTCTAAACCACTGCCATCAAGTCCATAACCTGAAATGTTTAATAACTTGATTGCGGCAATGCTGGTTTGAAAAACACCGTCGCCGCGTTGGCCGTCTACATTTTCTTCCAGATAACATGGAAGAGATGCTACAACTTCCACTCTGTGCTGAGCTAAAAAATCAGCGGTATCTTCCTGTCCGGGTTCATGCAAAACAGTGAGATTACAACGGTCAATAATATGTATACCCATTTTATGCGCAGCAGTTACGATGCGTCTGAAATAGGGATTTAATTCTGGTGCACCACCGGTTAAATCCAGTTTTTTAATCTTGTTATCACGTAAAAAACGAATAATGTCTTCAATCGTTTCTTCCTGCATATTTTCTTTACGCGTTGGCCCTGCATTGACATGACAATGCAGGCAAGATTGATTACATAAATAACCCAGATTCACCTGTAATGTTTCAAGCTGCCCACGTTTAATCGCAGGGAAGTCCGTTGTTTCTAATAAAGGTAACGTTGCGTGCATATTTTATCCGTTTGTTTTCTTTTTAATTGCTTTTACTATTGCTTATCCCTACCGCTAAAAAACTGGCATAAGGAAAATAATCCGGTAATAACGTTTCAAGCATCCGTGCCATTATACCAGCCGAAGGGATTAAGACTGCTGATTTAATTACTATTTGTATCTCAGGGTTAATATTCCGACGCCACTGTTTAATTTCAGAAACGGTGTCCCAACGTGCTCCCTGGTAATTCACACTATGCTTTTTTTGCTTATGCAACACGCTATGACGATTTAATAATCCCAGTATCACGCCATGCCGGCTAACTCGAAGCATTTCATATATTGCTTTTTCCGGTTCGGCAACAAAACATAAACTTGTTATCGCTGAACAGTAATCAAATGAATTATCTATAAACGGTAAAGCCAGTACATCACCTTCAATATATTTAACCTGACTTTCTTTTGTTTTCGCAAACTCAATCATTGCTGAATCGGGATCAAGCCCTGTCACTTCTAACCCTGACTGTTGAAAACGCTGGCTGAAATAGCCTGTACCACAACCAACATCTAATAAACTCTGACCTGCTTTAGGTGTAAAAAGTTTCAAAAGAATAGAAAATTCCTGTTGCCCAATCCAACCACCCCGGGCGGTCTGATACCAGGCATCATAGGCTGCGACATTTTTCACTTCATATCCAATGCTATTTTTTGCCGAAAAACATCATAGGCAATAGGTGTTTTGTTCTCATATGCGATTCGTTTTCGTCTTTTTTCATCTAATAAATGATATCGCACCACTGCCTCAACACTTACTGCCTTTTGCGAATCAGATATTTTGATCTCATAACTACGTGGTTGTCCACGAGCTAAGCGTGTATCTGTTAGATCGATAATAAAGGGACGCCACATTACATTACGTCTTATGATATTCATATTTTCAGTAAGTATATTATTTTGCTTATCCACAACTCGTAACTGAACGGTTAAATGGCGATCGGGTGTTCCGGTTGGAACATAATGCGCAGCACCAGTATTTTCTATTGTAATAATAAATCGTCGTTTATCCTTGCTTGTTATTTTTTGCTCATCAAATTTTATTGTTAGCGCTTTTTTCACCATCTCAGGCTCATGTCCACCGCGCCAAAAATGTTGCCGCGTATCTCGTACCACACCACCTTTCACTAATGATCGTCTCTTCAACGGCATATGACATTCAACACAACCTAATGATGAACTATTAGATACAAGATGTTCACCTGTACTTCCTTTAGCTGTTTTTTTGTTCGGTGATTGAGAACGTGAACTTTCAATTTCTGCCACTGTGCCGCAAGGTGGGAAACGGAAAAAGGTATCCCACTTATCGCCTTCAACAATATGACAGCGCACACATACCTGGTTGGCATCATCCAGTTTCTTTACCGGGTGAGGTGCATTGGTATTACCGATCACACCCACTATTTTACCCTCGCGATAATGACAAGCGGCACAGGTGACACCTTCATGTTGCAGCCCGGGATCAAAATCAGGATTATCTTCCAGAACAGGATCCCATTTATCAGAATCACGGTAAGCTAAAACTTTATGTGGTTGCTGCCGATCTAACGGTGTATGACATAAACGACAAGAGTGTTGACTGCCATCAAATTTCCAGTCTGTTTGAAAGTACGGTTCCGTCCATGCCTTACTATGAATCGTTGTCTGCCATTCATCATAGAATTCCTGATGACATACAGCACATTCTTTCGCACTTAATTGACCTAATACCGCAGGTGTTAAAGAAGTATCAATGGGCCAGGCAAAACGATCATCAACAATAAAAATATTCATTGGTCGAATTAATCGCCAAACTATAAACAGCAGCAGCGCAATGACCACTACAATAATAATACCTCGTTTTTTTGACCTTATGGAAAAAATACGATACATGTCATTACATCACCGCTTTTAATATTTATTAATTTTTTTCAACAGGAAAATTTTTCGCATTCCAGTCTGTCATGCCTTGTTTAACCACATGCACATCTGCAAAACCATGTTTTGCCAATATCTGTGCTGCTTTTTCAGAGCGTCGGTCAGTTCGACAAATTGTCATTACCGTTTTTTCCAGAAAACTTTCAATTTCAGAAAGTCGCGTATTTAATTCTTCAAGTGGAATTAATACTGAACCTTTTACATGCCCCTGTTCACCGACATAATCTTCTGCTGAACGTACATCAAGCAATAAAACATCTTCCCCTGCATCAAGTTTTTGTTTTACATTTTCAATATTCATCATTGGGCCACGACGCAGGCGTCCAATTAAGCTGGGTAAAAATCCAACAATAGCTAATAAAGCCAGGGCCAGCATTATTTTCTGAATTAAACCATCACCACCTGCAACTGCTTCACGGCCAACATATCCCAGGTAAGTATAAGCAACTGCACCGGGCAACATAAATATATAAGTGGCCATTGAATAGTGACTAAATTTTATCCTGGTTAAACCCAACGCATAGTTCAAAACATTAAATGGAAACAAGGGGACTAAACGAACAAAAGCAACAAACTTCCAGCCTTCACCTTCAACACCTTGTTTAAGCTGTTTCATACGACCACCGGTTTTTTTCTCAACCCAGTCGTGCGCCAGGTAACGTGCGGCAATAAATGAAATCATTGCTCCTATTGTTGCCGCTGTTAAATTATAAAATGTTCCTAATACAGGGCCGAATAAAGCGCCGCCTGCCAGAGTCAGTACAGCACCGGGTAAAAAAAACACAGTGCCTATTATATAGATCAACATAAACACAATAGGTCCTGCACTACCCGCATCTTTAACCCAGCTTTCTAACGCACTGGCATCAAATTGATCGCGGTAGATAATCGCTGTGACAATACCTGCAACTAACAATAATAAAATGCTGATTCGTAATAATTTTTTCATTTTTTTATCTCATTAGTGACAGATTTTAATTAGTTTTCGTTATCACTTTCAGACCACTGTCTTCTGTTAATAACATAGCCCGACATTTTGCCAATAAAAGGAAGTGCCAGCATTCCAGGCAACCATGATACTTGTTTAACATCGCGATACTTGTGAATCCCGATTGTCATACCTTCATGTCCAGCCCGAGGTTGATCACGATAGGTGCCAAACAGACGATCCCACCACGGTAAGCTGAAACCAAAGTTACTATTCGCTTCATCATCTTCAACCGAATGATGCACGCGATGCATGTCTGGTGTAACCAAAAATAATCGCAGGTACTTATCGAAAGTTTTAGGTAATGAAATATTGCCGTGGTTAAACATTGCAGTAGCATTTAAAATAACTTCAAAAATAATGACGGCAACAATAGGAGGGCCAAGTAACAAAATAGTTGCAAACTTAATGAGCATTGAAAGAATAATTTCAAGTGTATGAAAACGTGAACCGGTGGTAACATCATAATCCAGATCGGCATGGTGAACACGGTGCAAGCGCCAAAGTACTGGAATCGCATGTACCATGACATGCTGAATATAAATCACAAAATCCATAATTATGACTGTTGCAACAACGGCAAGCCAAAAAGGTACTTCAAAATAATTAAACAGTCCCCAGCCGTTATAAGTAGCAATCGTTGCCACTCCTACCGCGGCGACTGGAAATAAAACTCTGAGGATAAAGATATTAAAAAATACCAGTCCCAGGTTATTCACCCAGCGTACTGTTTTCGACACCGTCAAAACTCTTTTCGGCGCTAGAATTTCCCAAAGCCCAATCAGTATTATCATGCCGAAAAAGAATCCCATACGGATATATTTTTCATTTGAAATAATCACTTCTTCTAACGACATGGCTTTTCTCCAAAATAAGACTTGTCTAAAATAAGATACCGGCTATAATTCAACCAAATTCTAGCATTCAATTAACTACTTGAATAGTTTAAATAATTACAAAATGAAACCGAATACTTTTAAAAGTGATCTTTTTACCCAGTTTGCCCGTGTTGGTAAAGCCTTGAGCAACGCTAACCGATTGGAATTGCTCGAGTTTCTTGCGCAAGGCTCACGCAGTGTCGAATCTTTAGCCAATGTCGCCAAGCTTAGCATTGCCAATACTTCCCAACATTTACAGCAACTTCGGCAATCTGGACTCGTAACCAGCCGCAAAGAGGGGTTAAAAGTCTATTATAGCCTGAGCGGGGATGATGTTATTGCTTTGCTGGATTCATTGCGGGATGTCGCAGAACGCCATTTATCCGATGTTGATAAGTTAGTTAACACTTACCTCACCGCTAAAGATAGCCTCGATCCCATCCCGGCCAGTGAACTAATCGAAAAGGTAAAACAGGATTTAGTCACCGTACTGGATGTTCGACCAAAAGAAGAATTTGAA
>JAUWUS010000084.1 GCA_030617815.1 Gammaproteobacteria bacterium | reverse complement strand
GCCGGATGGCAATTTCGGGGAGAGGAACTTATTGGTGAGCCTGCAACCTCAGTTAAGGTAACAAAGTAACTTCTGATGGTTGCTATACTGAGTAAACAATCCTTAATGCTTAAAATGCTGCTGGCGGCAGGAATTATAGGTTTAGTCGTTTGGGCAATAACCGATAGCATTCAAAATTATTCTCTCACCCAAATATTTAATAGCAAACTTGCTGAACGCTTTAGCGAACAAGCAGAAAGACAACGCACCATGTTTGATCGATATGTAAAAGGTCACCATCAAGCGGTTAAACTTTTTGTCGATTCTCAACATCTGCAAGAATATATTAAGTCTCCTGCATGGCAACAAGGTACAGAAAATATAACCTATGACAAACCACCTCCCTGGTTACCAAAGATTTCTGTCATGCGTAATTTTCTTCAACCTCGTTATATATTATTAATAGATGCAAAAGGTGCCTGCCGTGAATTGTACAAGGCAAATCCTGGTCGACCGCCAACAGAACTAAGGCATCCAGGGGCAACAATATTAAACTTAAGTCATGGCCAGGGATTCTTAACTCTATTAAATGACAAGCCATATCTACTCGCCTCAGAAAAAATAATTGATAAAAAGGGGAAAACTCAAGCAACTTTAATGCTGGCCTCTCCTCTTGATGAAGAATTTCTTATCGCGTCACAAGACTCAACTTTGCCCGATTCAAATATCATCGCCTTACTCACGGAAGAACATCCCACTATCATGGTAAGTAGTAATGCCAGCTTAATTCCTCCCGGCACAAAAACTGAAGACTTAAAAAATCATTATTTAAAAATTGGCCAGGGATTTTTTGATTATGGTGCAACTGATATCATCATTGAATTAGTTTCATTTATCTCAACAGCCGAAGCCAGTCAGTTAACACATGATGTTTTAAGTGAAGAACGTCCTATACGCGGGCTCACTGCTCTTATTTATATTTTATCTTTTATTATATTAATCTTTTTCATAACCCGACGCTTACAGAAATTCACAAATTATGTTGTGAATTTTTCTGAAGAAATGAACCTTAAAAAAATTAACCTGACTGATACGGGAGATGAAATCACTATTCTTGAAGAAAGTTTCAACCTCCTTGCTGAAGCAGTTCAGGCAAAAACACAAATGCTCACGCATCAGGCATTACATGATCCTTTAACTGATTTACCTAATAGAAAACTTTTACACAACCGGTTACAACAGGAAATTTTACGTGGCACCCGCTCGTCTAAACAGCTCGTAATCATTATGACGGATCTTAATCACTTTAAAGAAATTAATGATACGTTAGGGCATCACATAGGCGATCTTATTTTACAACAAACAGGCGAACGTCTTTTTAATACATTTCGCAAAACAGATACCGTCGCCCGCCTTGGCGGAGATGAATTTGCCATACTTCTTCCTGAAACTAATATAGAGCAAGCAAAAACACTCATTCATAAAGTAACTGATGATTTTAACCGTGCCTTTATTGTTGGTGGGCACACCTTAAATGTTGACATTAGTATAGGTTTAGCTGAATTCCCAACGCATGGCGATGATGTAAATATTTTGATGCAACGCGCAGATATCGCAATGTATATAGCAAAACAAAATAAAATAGGCTATTCCATATATGATGCCAACACAGATACGCACAGTATTGGTCGACTTGCTTTAATGAGCGAACTTCGTGAGGCGATTAAAGAAGAAGCTTTAGAATTGTATTACCAACCGAAAGTTAACATTGCTACAGGCCAGGTTATTGGAGTCGAAGCGCTGTTACGCTGGAACCATCCACAACGTGGTTTCATTCAACCCGATGAATTTATTCCATTAGCGGAACAAACAGGTTTAATTAAACCATTAACCAACTGGGTTGTTGAAACATCGATTGCGCAATGTGCAGAATGGAAAAATAAAAATATCGATTTAACCATATCCATAAATATATCAGCACATAGTCTGCACGACTCTGAGTTATTGCAACATATTCATGATGTACTGGAAGACCATAATTTACCACCGAAGCAATTAATGCTGGAAGTTTCAGAAGGTGATATTATGTCGGAACCATTTCGAGCGAGACAAACACTTGGGGAAATTAAAAATACAGGCATTAATTTATCTATGGATGATTTTGGAACCAGTTATTCATCATTAAGCTATCTTAAAAAATTACCTATAGATGAAATAAAAGTTGATCGTTCTTTTATTATGGAAATGACAGAAGATAATGACGATGATGTTATTGTTCTTGCAACAATCAAACTTGCACACAACCTTGGATTAGAAATTGTTGCTGAAGGTGTACATGACAAAAAAACATGGGATCGTCTTAAAGCGCTTAATTGTGATATTGCTCAGGGATACTACATCAGCAGGCCACTCAGCTCTCATGCATTCTCAGCATGGTTAATGAACAGCGACCGACTGAGTGATAAAGGACAAACAGCCTGATTACTCAATAATTTCTACCGGCATACCAACTTCAATTTTTCCATTCGTATCTGCGATGACATTCTGACCAAAATATATTTTATTATCCCGCTTTCGATAACGAACTAATGTTTTAATCGGCTCTTCTTCTTTTTCTGCTGTTTCAATATTAATACTGGGAATAACACAACGACTACAGGGTTTAACAATGCGAAAGGTCATCTCGCCTATTCGTATTTTTTTCCATGAATCTTCTGCAAACGGCTGACAGCCTTTAACGACTATATTAGGTCTAAAGCGACTCATCGTAACAAGTACCGGTAAGCGTTGATTTAAATCATCGAGTGAGTCCTGTGAAATTAATAACAAAGGGAAACCGTCACTAAAAGCCGTTTTGTCACCTTGCTTTGCGTAATTTAAATCAACCTGGCGAAATTCATCATCGGGAAAATAAACCAGACGACATTTTATTAATAAAAACCGGCTTAACCAGTTTGCGGCTTCATCACCTGCATCATAAGCCTGACACTGATCAGCCCAAACTTTAACTATTACTTTTCTATTCGCTAAAGGATTCTCAATATAAAGCGGATCCATTGAAATAGTTTTTAAAACTAAACCATTCTCTACAAGCTCAGGCTGAATTAAACACATTTTAGCTATTTTACGTTGAGTTAACATCACGCCATTTTCATCAACCACCATCCAGCGACGATCATTTTTTAATCCAAAATCTTCAACCCAGGCAGAATTTTGCTTAACTTCACGACATGATTTAACCGGATAAATAGAAAGACCGCTAACAGTGACATTAATCATTGGCTTCATCCAAATCAATACATTGCTTTAACAAATCTTTCATTTTCTCTAAACCCTGTTTACGGGCGTATTCCATATTACGTTCCGGAATAGATTCCGGATCAGGATGATTTTTTATTGCAATCTCAATACTGGATTCTCGAATAAGATGAAACATAGGATATGGCGAGCGATTGGTAAAATTGGCAGCATCATTTTCTTTTGCTCCCTGAAAACAATAATCAGGGTGAAAACTCGCTATTTGATAAATGCCTTCGTATCCCTGTGCAACAAGTAAATCTTCAGCTAAAACTAAACAATCTAAAAACAAATTAAAGTCATTTAAACTTGCTGGAAAAATTATGAGTGTTGTTTCTGTTTCTTCATTTTGATCCAGCCAAATACATTCCTGAATTACCGATTTTAATAAACGGTTAAATTCAGTTTCATATATAACCTGATACCTAATACTGCCTTTATCAAACTCACGTTTAGCAAAAGGACAGTAATTATGCGCAATAATAACCGAGCTAACCCATTTTTTAGTTTGCGCGATAATACGCAAATCATCTTTTTTTTGCTCAGACATAAGGTTAGTCATAAGGTTTAAAATAGCTAAAGAAAAACAGAGTATAACGGATTATTTCTATAAGGGGATAACTTCGCCACTCAGGATTCCATTATCTGCTACCATACGTTGTAATAACCATGAATAAAATTCTATTGCCAATATGAAAAAAGTCGATGTCATCATTATCGGGGCAAGTGCATCCGGACTAATGTGTGCTATTGAGGCCGCCAAACGTGGCCGACATGTATTGGTTCTGGATCACGCCAATAAAGCGGGGAAAAAAATCCTTATGTCCGGAGGTGGTCGTTGTAATTTCACCAATTATAATATCAACAGCGAAAATTATATTTCACATAATGACCATTTTGTTAAATCTGCTTTAAGTCGATTTACTCAATGGGATTTTATTGCCATGGTTGAAGCTTATAAAATTCCTTACCATGAACGTGAACACGGCCAGCTATTTTGCAATGACAGTTCAAAAGATATTCTTAATTTGCTATTAAACGAGTGCAAAAAAGAAAACGTTAAAATTCAACTTAATACTAAAATCATTAAAACAGAACAAAAATCAGACCATCATTTTATTATAAAATCCAACAGCGAAAATTATCACTGCCAATCTTTAGTGATTGCCAGCGGTGGTTTATCTATCCCAAAAATGGGCGCAAGTCCATTTGGTTATAAAATCGCTGAACAATTTAATATTAAAGTATGGCCGACTTCAGCTGGTTTGGTTCCGTTCACCTTACACAAGCAGGATAAAGAAACATTAGCTGATTTATCCGGTATCGCGATAAACAGTATTGTAAATTCTAAAAACATGAGTTTTCGTGAAAATATTTTATTCACACACCGTGGTTTAAGTGGTCCTGCACTATTGCAAATATCATCTTACTGGCTAGCAGGTGAAGCGATTGTGATTAACCTGTTACCTGATATTAATTTACTTGAACAGTTAACCCTTACCAGAGAAAAACAACCACAAATTAAACTCAAAACACTGCTGCAGAAATTATTACCAAAACGCTTAATAAAGGCATTTATTGAAACAACATTATTAGAAAAAACCTTACAAGAAATATCATATGAGCAGTTCCAGGATATTGCTTCGCAATTACAAAACTGGTCCATAAAACCCAACGGAACGGAGGGTTACCGAACAGCAGAAGTAACCATAGGCGGTGTCGATTGTGACGCGATATCCTCAAAAACATTTGAAGCAAAATCGACTGCTGGACTCTATTTTATTGGTGAAGTCATGGATGTTAGCGGCTGGCTGGGTGGTTATAATTTCCAATGGTCATGGTCATCAGGCTGGTGTGCCGGCCAATATGTCTGATTTTTTATTCAATCTTTAACTGCCAGCAAAAAAATACGGTATAATCAGTTTTTAACAACACCTTTAAAATTACATGGTTACTTCTATATGAAATTGATTTTTAAATATTTTTTTAAAACAATACGTTTAATCCTTGGTCCCATTATTTTATTTATTGATAAAGTAACTACGCCCAGAGGGATTAAACGATCTAACGATGAGCAACAAAAAGTCGATAAAGAAGCCAGCAAGCTAATACTTTATCAATTTAATACCTGTCCTTTTTGTATCAAAGTAAAACGTAATAACAAACGTTTATCACTTAAAGTTGAAACGCGTGATGCACAACATAATCCAATATATCGAGAAGAATTACTGCAAGGTGGTGGGAAAATAAAAGTGCCTTGCTTAAAAATTATCGATGAAGAAGGAAACGATAGCTGGTTGTATGAGTCCAATGATATTCTTCAATATTTGCAAGGACGTTTTGCGGCATAACCATGTCTGATCAGGGAACTGATATATTTTCGGAACTCCAGTCAGATCCAAAACAACTGCTTAAACTTGCCCAATACCGCATGCCTTTCGGCAAATATGCTAATCGCTTATTAATTGATCTTCCTGAGCCCTATGTTATCTGGTTTGCGAATAAAGGTTTTCCAAACGGTGAATTAGGCAGAATGCTGGCAATCGTGCATGAAATAAAAGTGAATGGACTGGAATATTTATTCCAGCCATTAAGGAAAGATTAAGCCCGCGACATAAATTTTGCGTTGGTGGTATTCACTTTAATATCTTGTCCTGGTTCTAAATATTCCGGCACCTGAATTTCCAGACCTGTCGACATAATTGCAGGTTTTGTTCGACCAGCTGCGGTCGCACCTTTAATGGCTGGAGCAGTTTCAGTTATCGATAAAACCACCGAATGCGGCAGCTCAATACCAAGAATGGCATCATCCATAATTAAAGCAAAAATACCATCCAGACCTTCCGTTAAGTACTCTACCGAATCCTCAATTTCATCCCGGTTTAATGTGTATTGACTATAGTCCTCCATATTCATAAAGGTATAAGCGTCACCATCAACATAAGAAAATTGAACCTGTACACGAGAGCAATCTGCATCCTTGAGCATGTCTTCACCTTTGAAAGACTCATCCAGCTTTTGTCCTGTTTTCAAATTAGTAAAACGAATTTTATATAACGTCGAAGCTCCGCGTGACGAAGGACTTTTAGCGTCAACCAGTTTTACCGCATGCGGCTTACCATCGATTTCAACAACCATTCCACGCTTTAATTCACTTGCTTTTGGCACTGTACCATTCCTGCTTTAGTAAAAAGATCATTATAACCTGAAATATCTCAGCCAATAAAACCTAGTAAAATACTATGGTATAGAATATAATCATGTATCCATAAAAGGTTGTATCCATGTCATTTTCGCTAAAATCAATTCCTCTGCATGACTCGTTTTTAAAACTCGGTGAGCATTTTTTATCCGAGGTGAAGCCGACGCCATTTAAGCAAGAATCAAAATTGATTCACTTTAATCAAAACGCTGCCCACCTTTTAGGTTTTGAAAAAAAAATTGAACAAGACCCGCTATTTATCGATATTTTTAGCGGTAACCAATCACTACAAACTGCCAAACCTTTTTCCATGCTCTACGCTGGACACCAGTTTGGCTATCTAAATCCGCAACTCGGTGATGGCCGCGCAATTATTATTGCAGAAGTTCATAACCATAAAAATGAAAAGTGGGAGTTACAATTGAAAGGCAGTGGGCTCACTCCATATTCTCGTGATGGTGATGGTCGTGCTGTTTTACGTTCAACCATTCGTGAGTATTTATGCAGCGAAGCCATGTTTGGATTGGGAATTCCCACCACCCGCGCACTGTGCATAACGGGTAGTGATGACGAAGTCTACCGCGAAAACATTGAAACCGCCGCCATATTAACTCGCCTTGCCCCAAGCCATGTTCGTTTTGGATCATTCGAAGTATTCTATTATCGCCAGCAATACGAGCATATCCGCACACTGGCTGATTATATTATTAAATATTATTACCCCGAATTATTAGCAAAAGAAAACCCTTACCTTGCATTATTAACTAAAGTCATTAAACGCACTGCAAAATTAATTGCCTTATGGCAGTCCGTTGGTTTTGCCCATGGTGTTATGAATACCGACAATATGTCTATCCTCGGGTTAACACTTGATTATGGACCTTATGGTTTTTTAGTCAATTATGATGCAGGTTATATTTGTAACCATTCCGATCATCAAGGCCGTTATGCATTTGATCAGCAACCTAATATTGGCTTATTTAATCTCAGTTGTTTTGCACAAGCCATTTTACCTTTAATTTATAAAAGTCCGGATAAAGCGGCAGATATGGCTAAACAGGAATTAGAAAATTATCAGACAATTTTTACCTCCAACTTTGCAAATCTGATGCGGCAAAAACTCGGGCTAGAAAAAATATTTAATGAAGACCAACAATTACTCGACGAATTATTAAGTTTGATGCAAAAAGATAGTGTGGACTATACAATACTGTTTCGACGTTTATGCGAGTTTGATTCTACTGAAGAGAACAAAAATACTGCTATTCGTGATATATTTATGCAACGCAACCAATTTGATCTTTGGGCTCACAAATACCAACAACGTTTAAAACAAGAAACCCTTAGTGATAAACAACGTGCCATTAAAATGAAGAAAATAAATCCAAAATATATTTTACGTAATTACATGGCTGAAATTGCAATTAAAAAAGCAGAAGAAAACGATTATTCAGAAATCGATCGTTTATTTAATTTATTACAAAATCCTTTCTCTGAACAACCTGAATATGAAGCATACGCAGGATTCCCACCTAAATGGGCAGACGATATTTCTATTAGCTGCTCATCCTGATTTTCGGAATAAAATATTATGAATACAAAAGAACTTATTAATCTTATTCAAACAAGTCCTGCTGAAATCGAGTTTGACCAGGTTATTACCGTAATTGAAAATGACTATGATTACACTGCAACACAATTCTATAACGGCCTAGGTAAAAATGAAGTGGTTAACCAAGCAGGAACAAATGAAGGTTCATGTAAAATATTTGCTTTTGCAGATTTAAACGATCTTAACGAAGCACAAACACTCGCATGTTTTGGTAAATATTATCGTCAGGACGTGTTACTTAATTTATCTGGCACGGATCACGCCAACATTCGAAATTTCATGAAATTTGGCTGGGAAGGTGTACATTTTGATAACCCGCCATTATCTGTAAAAAAATAAAATTTACCACACGACTGCATGGATGCAAGAGGTAGGGCAACGCA
>JAUWUS010000053.1 GCA_030617815.1 Gammaproteobacteria bacterium | reverse complement strand
GTGACCTATGAAGATGTAAAAACAGTCATGTCTGATTTAAAACAAATCGGCGCACATAATGTTATGCAAGGTCGTTCACATAACATGACTGGTAAAAATAAATTACAAAAAATGATTCAAGCTTATGAACAATTTCGAGTGGATGGTTTGTTACCGGTTAGCCATGAAATTGTGTATGGTCATGCATGGATTCCAGAAGCGAAAGAAAATGAAAGTGCGGTTGTGGTGCCTTTTAAGAAATTTTAATCCATACTAATTCACCGCACGGTTTTTTAAATTCCTGGTAACGCTTTGCAAAACCGGGGAAGGTTCACCCCGTCCTCTTGATTAATCAGAACTTGATGTTATAGGTGAGTATATGATTAACAATTTTATCGACATCAATGTTCTTGCCCGTATCAATCTTGATAGAAAATGGCTTTTCATCAGGTGAAAGTGGCTCATAGGTTGCAATCTGGTGCTGCAGAATTTCCAGTGTTGCATCTGAGATATCACCACCCTGTTGTGCTCGCTTTTTAACCCGTTCTCTTAATGTCTCTATTGACGCCTGGAAGTCGAGTATAAAATAAGGAGTATGCATTGACTTGGCCAGGTCAATAAACTGCTGTCTTTGTTGCGATAGCAGATTGGCGGCATCGATAACGACCGAATAACCCGCCGTCAGCAGGCATCGCGCTATGTCCACTAAACGGGAGTATGTCCTGTGAGTTGCCTCCGCTGTATAAATACCCTGCTCAATAGCAGCAGTACTTTCACTTTTTTTTACGACCTGGAACAGTCGCTTGCGCTCTACATCTGACCTTACTTGAATAGCAGGAAATTTTTCTAAAAGTGTACGAGCTCCAACTGATTTCCCCGAACCCGATAAACCATGATTGATTAACAGACAAGGTGCGGTTGGATAAATATATCTTTCAGCCAGTTTTAAATACTGCAAGAAATCCTTAAACGTCTGATCATACTCCTGACTACCAGGTATCTCCTGACCTGTACGTAATGCATCAACTTTCGCACGCACCAAGGCACGATAGACTTTATAAAAACGAAGCAATCTTAATCCTTCATAGTCCCCGGTTATTTCCAGATAACTATTTAAAAAACGCTGTGCCAGTGCATCTTCTTGGCGGTCTTCAAGATCCATAATCAGAAAAGCAATTTCACTCATCACATCAATGAAGTAAAAATTTTTATTAAATTCTATACAATCAAAAATAATTATATCGTCATTCCACAGCGCAATATTTCTCAGGTGCATATCCCCATGACATTCACGCACAAAACCCTGCGCCTTACGTTGCTGAATTACATCAGCTAATTCTTCCAGTTGTTGTTTACTCCAGTGTTCGAGCTTATCCAGTAGCGGTGCAATAGCCTGATCATCGATACTATTATGTATATGTTCAAAATTCTCCAGCACAGGCTGCTGTATATGAATTAAGTCACCGAAGTTACTCTCCTTTTCGACCCGGTCGGTTGATAAATGAAAGTCCGCCACTTTACGAGCCAACTTGTCCATAATTGAATTATCAAGCCCTTGTTCTGCAAGCAAACGATTGAGTTGGGCAGTTTGAGGGAACTGCTGCATTTTGACAGCATATTCAATGACAGGACCCTGCCCGTCCAATTCAGGCTGTTTGTCAGAGCCATTGATAGTCACCAACCCCAGATACAAATGAGGTGCCAACCGACGGTTTAACCTTAACTCTTCTTCGCAGTAGAAATGACGTTTCTCAAGCGTTGAAAAATCGAGAAAACCAAAGTTGACTGGTTTTTTTATCTTATAAGCATACTGACCCGTTAGCAGCACCAGGGAAATATGAGTTTCGATCACCTTAAACTTCGTTACAGGGTGATCAAATAGCGACGGGTGCTGTAAGCTCTCAATAAGAGACATTGGTTCAGGTTTAAGATTCACAGGAGTTCTCCCCCAATTCTGAAAATAGAGCGTCAACTGAATGTGTTGGGTGCAGCCCCAAAGTGGTATATAACTCCATTTATTGGTCTGTGCAGTCGCAGTAACGATTCAGAAAATGCATCATCTTAGATTTCCATTTCTTATTTTTTATCAGTTTAGTTTCAGTTACAGCTTAATGTCTTTTTGATTTTTATCCCTATAGCATTCTATAAAAATAGATGAAGTATCTTTATATGTCTATACTATTTTTTATTTGAAAATAGGTGTCAGAGATTAATTGTTTCTAATATTAGGATTTAAAGGGTTCTGAACCCGGTCAGTGATATAGATAGCTTCTGTAATTTATTCGATATAGACAGAAGCATCTATTCATCAATGATTATTAGATTTTCAACGACATCATTCCAAGCTGTTTTAATATTATCTAAGTTATAACCTCCGCCCCCCATTGCAAGCATTTTTCCTTGACATTGTTTGTTTGCTAATAACACTAATCGTGATGCCACATAGGCGTGAAAATCGGAGGTGAGATTAAGTTGGGTAATAGGATCACCTACTAAACTGTCTGCACCACATTGCAATAAAATAAATTCAGGTTTGAATTGTTCAATAAAGTCTTCAGCATTTTTCCAAAGTGCTTTTGCCATTTTGTCAGTACTGTTTGGTGGTAAAGGGATGTTTAATTTAGTTCCAATTGCATTTCCTTTTCCAGTTTCATTTATAAAACCGGTGCCTGGATAAAGAGTGGTGCCATCCTGATGGAGATCAACAAAACATAAATCAGGATCATCTTCGAAAGAATAAAATACCCCATCACCATGGTGCGCATCAATATCAACATAAGCGATGCGTTGAACATTATATTCTTTGCGTAAATATTCTATGGCGATACCACAGTCATTAAACACACAAAAACCGGCGGCACTGTTTCGAGTGGCATGGTGTAATCCGGCTATTGGAGTAAAGGCAAAATGACAATCGTTGTTCATAACAAGATCGATTGCTTTGAGTGTGGTACCGGCAACAGTACAGGCAGATTCATAGATACCTTTGCGTGCAGGTGTGTCACCCTGGTCAAGATAGCCTTCACCTGTTTCGGAAAGTGTTTTTACTTTATTAATGTAGTCCTGAGTATGAAATAATGTGAGTTGTTTTTCGGATGCTTGCCGGGGTTCAGATAACAGGACTTTTTTATCTAATCCACGATGCTCGAATTCTTCTTTAAAGGCCCAGTAACGCTTTGGTCCAAAGGGGTGCTCTTCACCAAAATGGTAGTTGGCAAGTTCATCACCGAGCATAACGCAAAGTTTTTTCATCAAATTAAATCGATAGCAGTTTTTTTGTTAAGAAAATTATTGCAACTATAATGACCAGGCCTAACATTTTTTCCATCACTTTGGACGAGAATCTGGATGCCCCCAGATATGATCCCAATGCACCACCTGCTACGACCGCGATAATTAACGGGATATAATTTGTTAAATCAATGGAGTTATATTGTAGTCGAGATAACAGACCGGAACATGAGTTAAGCCAGATAAATATAGCACCACACGCGGCCGCTTCTTTTTCTGTGCCTAAACCTAAAATGATAATTAAAGGAACGAGGTAAACACCCCCGCCAATACCTACGATGCCAGCAATCAAACCAAGTACTGAGCCTGCGAAAAGAGATAAAATTATTTTTTCTCTTTTATCGAATTTAAAATTGATGGTTGTGTTTTGCCAAAGGTAGATACGGGCGGCAACAAATATTAATGAAATTAAGAGAACCCAGTAAAATATTTCTTTTGGTATTTGAAGTGAACCGCCTAAATACGCCATTGGAATTGAGGAGATTAGAAAGGGTAAAATAAGTTTTATTTTGGCGTGTTTGTTTCTTATAAAATTAAAGCTGCCTACAGAGGTAACAAGCAGGTTAAGCGATAAGGAAATCATGGGTATAGCCAGGCTGCTAATACCGAATATTGCCATTAATGCAGTGTATGAAGAGGCGCCACCCAGACCGACAGAAGAATAAACAAATGCCACAATTAAAAAAAGAAACGCCAGAAAGTAGGGTGATGTAATTATGATATCCACTGCGATTGACGTATCCTTTTAACTCTTTTTAATATTACTAATTTAGAGTATCCCATGTCAGGATTATTTGTTACAGGTACCGATACTGAAATTGGCAAAACCTTTGTTAGTTCATTGTTGATTAAAATTCTTGCCGAAGAAGGTTTACGAGTAACAGGAATGAAACCTGTTGCAAGTGGAGCAAATAAAGTTGCTGGTGTTTTAAAAAATGATGATGCCTTGTTTTTAATGCAAGCTTCTAATGTTGATGCTGATTATAAAAGTGTGAATCCCTATCTTTTTGAACCTGCTGTTGCACCCCATATTGCCGCAGAACAAGCCGGTGTTGAAATTAACCTGGATAAAATAAAAAAGTGTTTTGAACAGCTGCAAACAAAATCGGATGTTGTGGTGGTTGAAGGTGTGGGTGGTTGGTATGCGCCATTAAGTGAGCATACGACCGTTGCTGATTTGGCGGAAACATTATGTATACCTATTATATTAGTTGTGGGTCTACGCCTGGGTTGTTTAAACCATGCCTTGTTAACAGCACAGGCTATTCGGCAATCAGGTTTACCCATTGCCGGTTGGATAGCGAACCATGTTGAAAAAGATTTTGTTTTTGAAAATGAAAATATAAAAACACTAAAACACTTTCTTGGTGATTTTCCTTTTATTGGGTCAGTGCCTTATGCTCTTAATCATGATCAGGTAACTCAAGCCGATCAAAATCAGTCAAACATAAAGATTAAAGAATATTTGCATCACATTAATAAGAAAACTCTTATAAATAATTTCACTGTTAAAAAGTAATTGTACTATTCTCCATAATTTTGTATGGTTATACCTGAAGGGGAAGAGCAGTTGAAACTATAATAATAGAGTTAAATTAAATAATAATATTCTAATATTCTTTTATAGCTGTTTATTATAAGGCTATTTTTTCTTTTATATTGCGGTGCAGGGTATAGATGCTTTAGGATCCACCCCGATTAAATTGTTATATAAACAATTGATATAAATTGTTATCGATTGTTTGTGGAACATAATAAAAAGAATTTTCTAAGTTTGTTTTAAATAAAAGCAATAAATTAAAACAAGCATAGTTAATAAAAATTAAATATCACTTTTGTAAGTATCCTAACCTGAGAGGTAAAGGTATGTCGGCAAGCAAAATAACCAAAAAGCTAGGCAGATTATTTTTAACTGCACTGCTATTGGGGCCAGCAATGGCATTTGCAGAATACTCCACGCTGAACATGACGGAGAGTGTGTCTAATGTAGGTCAACAAATGTACGACCTTCATATGCTCGTTCTCTGGATTTGTGTCGTTGCGGGTGTTCTCGTATTCGGTGTAATAATATGGTCAATCATATTTCATCGTAAATCTAAGGGAGCAAAACCTGCTCACTTCCATGAAAACACAACAATTGAAGTGGTTTGGACATCAATCCCTTTGATTATTCTTGTTGCAATTGCAGTTCCTGCAACGAAAACATTATTAGAGTATGAAGATACGACTAACTCTGACATAACCATCAAAGCGACAGGTTGGCAGTGGAAGTGGGAATACGATTATATCGACGATAAAGTTGGTGATTCAAAAGGTATTCATTTCTTTAGCTCACTGAGTAAGGTAAGTAATGATGCGCGCCAATTAGGTGCCAATGAAGAACTTCCTGAACACTACTTATTAGATGTTGATAAACGCATTATTGTTCCAGTAGGCAAAAAAGTACGTATTTTGACAACTGCAGCTGACGTTATTCACTCATGGTGGGTTCCAGAACTCGCGATTAAACGTGATGCGATTCCAGGTTTTATTAATGAAAGCTGGTTCCAGGCAGAAGAGGTGGGTGTATACCGCGGCCAATGTGCTGAACTTTGCGGTAAAGACCATGGTTTCATGCCTATCGTTGTTGAAGTGAAAAGCGTAGAAGACTACAAACAGTGGGCTTCAACAGCAAAAGGTGCTGCTTCTAAAGCTGCTGCCGCTGCTGCTGCCGCTTCAGGTAAAACATATACCAAAGCTGAGTTAATGGCGAAAGGTAAGGATGTATACGCAGCTAACTGTGCAGCTTGTCACCAGGCTGCTGGTACCGGCGGTGGTCCTTTCCCTGCACTTAAGGGTTCAGCAGTCGCAACCACTGGTTCGATTGCTGATCATATAGCGATTATCGCAGATGGGAAGGGCATTATGCCTCCATTTGGTAGTCAATTATCCGCACTTGATATTGCCGCAGTTACGACATACGAACGTAACGCCTGGGGTAATAACACGGGCGACGTTGTTCAACCATCACAAGTTAAATAGGCGGAGGATTTAAAATGAGCGAACATCACGCAGCGCCTACTGGTATCACACGTTGGTTGTTTACAACTAATCATAAAGATATTGGTACTTTATATTTATGGTTCTCATTCATCATGCTATTAGTCGGTGGTTCAATGGCTATGGTTATCCGCTCGGAGTTAATGTATCCGGGTATGCAGGTGGTAGATCCTAACTTCTTTAATATGATGACAACCATGCATGGTTTAATCATGGTATTTGGCGCCATTATGCCAGCCATGGTGGGTCTTGCTAATTGGTTAATCCCGATGATGATCGGTGCACCAGATATGGCATTGCCTCGTATGAACAACTGGAGCTTCTGGATTCTTCCAGCAGCGGCAATTTTATTGGTTGCACCCATGTTCATCGGTGGAGATTTTATGTCAGGTCAGGGCCCGGCTTTTGGCTGGACTTTCTATGAGCCATTGTCAGGTCAATACGGTAACTTGGCGTTCTTCGTCTTTGCTGTGCATCTGTTAGGTTTCTCATCCATCATGGGTTCTATTAACATCATTGCAACAATTCTTAATATGCGTGCTCCAGGCATGACATTAATGAAAATGCCAATGTTTGTTTGGACATGGTTAATCACAGCATTCTTACTTATTGCGGTTATGCCTGTATTGGCTGGCGTAGTAACCATGATGTTGACGGATAAATACTTCGGTACATCGTTCTTCGATGCTGCTGGTGGTGGTGATCCGGTTATGTTCCAGCACATATTCTGGTTCTTTGGTCATCCTGAAGTGTACATCATGATATTGCCAGCATTTGGTGTGGTTTCAATGATCATTCCAACGTTTGCACGTAAGAAACTCTTTGGTTATGCCTCAATGGTATATGCAACAGCAGCCATCGCATTCTTATCGTTCATCGTGTGGGCGCATCACATGTTTACTGTCGGTATGCCAGTAGCGGGTGAGCTGTACTTTATGTATGCAACAGTAATGATTGCAGTACCTACTGCGGTTAAAGTCTTTAACTGGACAGCAACTATGTGGAAAGGCGCATTAACATTTGAAATACCAATGTTGTGGGCAATTGCATTTGTATTCATGTTCACCATTGGTGGTTTCACAGGTTTGATGCTTGGTCTGACTCCTGTTGATTTCCAATACCATGATACTTACTTCGTAGTGGCGCATTTCCATTATGTATTGGTAACCGGTTCATTGTTCGCAATTATTGCAGCATTCTACTACTGGGTACCTAAGTGGACGGGTAACATGTATCCACCACTGTTAAGTAAAATTCATTTCTGGGCGTCTTTAATCTCAGTAAATGTATTGTTCTTCCCACAACACTTTATTGGACTCGCAGGTATGCCTCGCCGTATTCCTGATTACGCAGTTCAGTTTGCTGACTGGAATTACTGGTCATCAATTGGTGGCTTCGTATTTGGTCTATCGCAAATCCTGTTCCTGGTTATTGTTATTAAAACAATCAAAGGTGGCGAGAAAGCAACGGATCAAGTTTGGGAAAGTGCAGAAGGTCTGGAGTGGACTATTGCTTCACCTGCGCCATACCATACATTTGCTACACCACCTGAAGTGAAGTAAGAACAAGTTAAGTAATACAAATAATGGCTGCTTACTCATAATAGAGTAAGCAGCTAATATTTAAGTTTTAGATTTATAAAGAATAGAGAGAATACGTGGACAAGAATAATAAGATAGCTTTAACACTTGTCATTTTGGTTGTTGCTGCAATTAGTCTTTACGCATATGTTTTTATTCGGCAGATGTAAAAAAGGTATGAATAACGAACGACAAAAGGCAAACATTCGTACAACACGTAAAACTGTGTTGATAGTAATAGGTATGTTTGGTTTTGGTTTTGCGTTGGTACCTTTATATAGCGTGATATGTGATGTGTTTGGTTTAAACGGTCGTTTTATTGACCTGAAGAAAACAGAACAAGCCGAATATGTCACCAACGTTGAAAAACGCGTTGATACATCACGTACAGTAAGAATAGAGTTTTTGACAACATTAAATCAAAACCTGAATTGGGAATTTCGTGCCAAACAAAACACGATAGATGTACATCCCGGTAAAGTGACAGAAGTAATGTTTTATGCCAAAAATTTAACGAACAGAAAAATAGTTGCGCAAGCAATACCGAGTGTTACACCGGGTTATGCTGCAAAATATTTTTCAAAAATGGAATGTTTTTGTTTTTCAAATCAAACATTCGAACCGGGTGAAGCGCGGGAAATGCCACTACGTTTTTATGTGGATCCAAACTTGCCTAAAAAAGTAAAAACAATATCGCTGGGTTATACTTTTTTTGATACAGATAGAAAGATAGCCAGTAGATAAATAAAAATATACGACAATAGATCGCTAAAAATCTGTTGAAATTTTAATAATTTTTCAGGACTGGATAAGAGAGGAAAACATGTCAGACGTAGCAGGCAGTTATTATCTTCCAGAGCCAAGTAAGTGGCCAGTAGTTGGCTCAATTGGCTTATTTTTAACAACGGGTGGTTTTGCATATGCATTAACCAGCGGTGTTGATGGCGCAATGGGTAACATGGCCATTATGTATGTTGGTTTTGCTATCATGGCATACATGTTATTTGGTTGGTTTGGTCAGGTTATTGACGAAAGCGAAGCAGGCAAATATAACACACAAGTTGATACATCTTTCCGCATGGGAATGATGTGGTTTATTTTCTCTGAAGTTATGTTTTTTGCCGCATTTTTTGGAGCGTTGTTCTATGCTCGTCAATTATCCGGGCCATGGTTAGACGGCGAAGGCAATAATGCTATGACACATGCATTACTTTGGTCAGATTTTAAATTTGAATGGCCTTTGCTAACTACCCCAGGTGAGACAAGCGCACTTGGAGGAGCATTCGCTCAACCAACAGGTGTAATCGAAACTTGGCATGTGCCTTTGTATAACACAATCATTCTATTAACGTCTGGTTTAACAGTAACGTGGGCGCATCACGCATTAAAGAAAGGTGAGCGTACGCAACTTATTATTGGTTTATTCCTTACGGTTGCATTAGGTTTCTTATTCGTATACTTACAAGCTGAAGAATATATTGAAGCTTACACGCAGCTAAACTTGAAATTATCTTCAGGTATTTATGGTTCAACCTTCTTTATGTTAACGGGCTTTCACGGCTTACACGTAACGATTGGTGCCATCATGTTAACGGTTATGTTAGTTCGTTCTATTAAAGGACATTTTTCTGAGAAGCATCACTTCGCATTTGAAGCTGCAGCTTGGTACTGGCATTTTGTTGATGTGGTTTGGTTAGGTTTATTTGTCGTAGTTTACTGGCTTTAAGAATAACGACAAACGTAAAAAAGGCGCTGTTTTCGACAGCGCCTTTTTTATTGTCTAATTAGTAAATAATAGAAAACGTTTTAGCTATAAAAAAATTCAAATAGCTAATTTACATGCCATGTGGTGAAATAAGTCCGAATTGAGCACCGAGCATCATGAAGATGAGTAAGCCGATAGAAAGTGCTATACGAAATGTGAGCGCTTTTAGCATTTTGTCAGAATTTTTTCCTTCTTTGACAAAAGCAAATAAAGCAACACCTAAGCTATAAATGATAAATAAAAGAACCGCTACAATAAATATTTTAAACATTGAGATTCACCTTAACTAAATTTCGTTGAGCCGAGTATTAAGACGTTCAGTATAACAAATTAGTAACAAAAGTATTGAGATGAAAATAGGTAAAAAAACATTTAAACCCAGTCTAATTCCAACAATTGTGACTTTGTTGATTCTGCCTATTTTGATAAATTTAGGTTTTTGGCAACTTGACCGCGCTGAAGAAAAAAGAGAATTAATTGAACTGTTTAAGCAGCAAAATAAGTTAGGCCCATTACTTATAAAAGATACTATTAAATTAGGTGAGAAGTTAAATTACCGTACTGCTCAAGTGGAAGGTAATTATAATTTAACAAAACAGATATTTATTGATAATAAAATTTATCAGGGTAAAACAGGTGTGCATGTAATGACGCCTTTTAAATTAAAAAACAGTGAGTATAGTATTTTAGTTAATCGCGGATGGGTACCTATGGGTATTGATCGCTCAGCTTTGCCTGAAATAAAAACGCCAACAAACATTTTGAAATTATCTGGAAAAATAAAAACACTTGGCAAAAAACCTTTTATGGTGGGTGACCAGTTTCAGAGTAACGAAGGCTGGCCTGCATTAATGCAATGGGTAAATCTTACGGATATTGAAAACAAATCCGGTTTAAAATTATTACCGTACATTTTTTTATTGGATGAAAAAGAACAAAGCGGGTACATCCGAGATTGGAAGCCCGTAGTAATGCAGCCTGAAAAAAGTACCAGCTATGCAGTGCAATGGTTTGCTTTGGCATTAGCGCTGGTCATTATTTATATCGTTGTTAACTTAAAAGAAGACAAAAGTGAGCTTAAAGATGGAGAATAAAAAAGGTAAAGGTCGTCAGCAATTAGTATTGTTAATTGCCTTTTTTGTCGCACCAATTATTATTGCTGTGATCGTGTATAACAATGTGCCAGAAGGTGGTCCGAGTGAAACTAAAAATCATGGTGACCTGGTTGTTCCGGCAAGACCATTAACAGATGTCACTTTAAAATTAGAATCAGGAAAGAATTTTAAGTTTTCTGATATGAATAAGACATGGGTAATGATTTATATTGGTGAAGCTGGCTGTGATAAAATATGTACCGAGATTTTATATAAAATGCGTCAAAGCCGGTTAGCGCAACGTGGAGAACATTTACGTATTAAACGTTTGTATATTTCTACTTCAGGTAAAGCGAGAGATTCATTATTAAAAGTATTAAAGGATCATCCTGGTCTGGAAGTTGTTCATGGTGAGTCAACTGCAATAAACTCAGTTTTAAAACAATTTAAACTTGAAAATAAAGCTGCAGCAAAATCTGCTAACCGTTTATATTTAGTTGATCCCTTTGGTAATCTAATGATGTCGTATGAAAAAGGATTTGATGCAGTCGGTTTGATTAAAGACATGACATTATTATTAAAGGTTTCGCGAATTGGTTAAGGCTTTTTTTAAATCTCACGATTGGATATACCACGATGAATAAATCATTATTTTTTAAAATGGCATTTGCCGCAACATGTTTAGCTTATATTGTTATTTTGTTGGGTGCTTACACACGTTTGGCAGATGCTGGCTTAGGTTGTCCGGATTGGCCCGGTTGTTATGGTCACGTAGGTGTACCAAAACATGTAGATGATGTGGCCGCTGCTAATCAAGCTTATCCAGAACGTCCAGTAGAAGCTGCTAAAGCCTGGAAAGAAATGATTCATCGTTATTTTGCCAGCACATTGGGATTAATGATTTTTGCGATTGGAATTATTGCGATAAAGAAACGTAAGGAATCTAACCATGCCTTTAAGTTGCCACTATTTCTTATGGCATTAGTTGTTTTTCAGGGCATGCTTGGAATGTGGACAGTGACCATTAAGTTAAATCCAACCATTGTAATGTCACATTTGATGGGTGGCATGACGACATTATCAATCTTATGGTGGTTAACACTTCGTTCAGGCAGGTTATTTAAAACAGAGCAAATAAAAAATCTTAATATGTCTGCTTTAAAGACTCCAGCATTGATTGGTTTAGTTGTTGTCGTTTTCCAAGTGATGTTAGGTGGTTGGACAAGCTCAAATTATGCTGCTTTACATTGCGTTGAATTCCCAACATGTACAGGTGGAGAATATTTGCCAACAATGAATTTTTCTGAAGGGTTTACACTTTGGCATGGCACAGAAAAGAATTTTGAATTTGGCATTATGAGCAACGAAGCGCGTATTGCAATTCATACTACCCATCGTATTGGTGCTGTAGTCACTGCATTATTTGTTATTTGGCTAGGTTTAAAGCTGTTGTTAACATCTGCTTACAAACCATTGAAAAATGCAGGCATAGCCTTGCTAGCTGTAGTGACATTACAGTTCATTTTAGGGGTCTCAAACGTGGTATTATCACTGCCATTATTAGTTGCAGTAGCACACAATGGTGGCGGTGCATTGTTGATCCTGGCAATGGTGACACTGAATCATTTAGTTAGAAATCAAGAATAAACAACAAACGAAGTATAGATAAAATGGAAAATACCTCTAGCAGCAAAAATCCACGGGTCGGTTTTTTTAGTTCCTGTAATGATTTTTATGAATTATGTAAACCACGTGTTGTTATGTTGCTGGTTTTTACTGCTGTAATTGGCATGTTTCTCGCGACTCCGGGAATGGTGCCGTGGCAACCTCTCGTTTTCGGCACATTGGGTATTGGCCTTGCGGCTTCTTCAGCTGCGGCAATTAATCAGGTGGTTGATCAGAAAATTGATTCAGCTATGCGACGTACTAAAGCTCGTCCATTGCCGAAAGGGAATATCACTAATACTCAAGCGATGATTTTTGCCGTGATCATAGGTGTGATCGCGATGGCAATTTTGACCTTTTTGGTTAATGGATTAACGGCGTGGTTGACCTTCTTATCATTGATTGGATATGCCGTTATTTACACCATGTTTCTAAAGCACGCCACTCCACAAAACATTGTTATTGGTGGTGCCGCTGGAGCAGCCCCGCCAGTACTAGGTTGGACCGCTGTAACAGGGACTATTGATCCAAATAGCCTGTGGCTGTTCCTGATTATCTTTACCTGGACACCACCTCATTTCTGGGCCTTAGCTATCCATCGACGAGATGAATATGCCAAGGTTGATGTGCCGATGCTTCCTGTAACCCATGGCGTGGAATACACTCGTCGTCAGGTTTTGCTCTATACCATTATAATGTGTGCTGTGACGCTAATGCCGTTTGCGACACGGATGAGTGGTGTTGTGTATTTGGTCGGTGTTATTATTTTGAATGCCATTTTCCTCTACTACGCGATTAAAATGCAATCAGGAAAAGACCCGTCGATTCCTATGAAAACCTTCGGTTATTCTATTGTTTACTTAATGCTGCTATTCGCACTCTTGCTGATAGATCACTACTTACCTCAAACTTTCTAGATATTTATGAATTTCGTTCAAATATTCGTAATTATCGTTGACAACTGTGTATATGCACGTATAATTTAATGCATATACACAGTAGAGGTATCATTATGAATACAGAGATTGAAGGCGAAGCACCCGACTGCATTAATATGCAAATTTTACGTGCTAGCCACTATGTATTAAAAACATATGATGATGCTTATCGCCATTTAGGCATTCGAGCGACACAAATGCCGGTTGTTGGGCTTATTTCACGTAAAGGCCCTATTACGATACGTCAGGTTGCCGATGAAATGGAGTCTGAGCGGAGTGTAATGAGTCGTAAGTTACAAGTAATGGAAAAAAACGGTTGGATTAGTGAAGACCCGGAAACAACGGGAAAAGAGAAATCTTTTATTCTTGCGGAGGAAGGCAAAGCGCTGATTCAACGTGTATTGCCAGTCAAACATGCAGTGCAACAAAAGATTTTAAGTAAGTTAACTGAAGATGAACGTAATTTGTTACTTAATTTGTGTACTAAATTGAAACAAGAGTAAGCATTGATGGTTGGTCTGGAATAAACAGCTAACCCTTTTTTTTAAATTAAAGTGTGCATATACATTAACTGTAGATAAAGTGGAGTTAAAAATGTTTGGAATGAATATGAATTTTATTGAATGTCCTGAAGCGCGTGACCTGGTTGCAAATGGTGCACAACTGGTTGATGTGCGTTCACCGCAAGAATTTGGTATGGGCGCAATTCCTGGTTCAAAAAATGTTCCTTTGCAAGCAATGCATACAGCAGATCAACATCTGGATAAGAGCAAACCCGTTATTGTTTATTGTGCAAGTGGTATGCGTAGTGAGCAGGCGAAAGGTGTTTTACACCAGTTGGGTTTTGATGCAGTACATAACCTGGGTTCAGTTAACAAGTACCTTTCTTGTTAATAATTATAAATTTTTAGTTATTGTTTTTGAAAATATTTTAGAAGGAGATACTCATGTTTGTAAGACAATTATTCGATCGTGAAACAAGCACTTATACTTATTTGATTGCTGATGAAAAAACATCTGAAGCGGCGATTATTGACCCGGTAAAAGAACAATTTGAACGTGATGCTCTTTTAATTAAACAACTTGGTTTTAAATTAAAGTATGTTTTAGAAACGCATGTTCATGCTGATCACATAACCAGCTCTGGAAATATGAGAGAAGAATTCTCAGCGGAAGTTGCCTTGCATGAAAACAGCGGTGCAAAATGCGCTGACTTGTTACTTAAAGATAATGATGTGTTGAAATTAGGTGATGTTGAAATAAAAGTATTACACACGCCGGGACACACGAATACCGATATTAGCTTTAATGTTGAGAACATTATTTTCACCGGTGATGCATTACTCGTTCGTGATTGTGGCCGTACTGATTTTCAGTCGGGTAACTCAGTAACGCTTTATCATTCAATTAATAATAAAATATTTACATTGGATGAAAAAACGATTATTTATCCCGGACATGATTATTATGGTTTTACTGCTTCAACCGTGAAAGAAGAAAAGCAATTTAATAATCGTTTAGGTAATGGAAAAACGGAAGATGAATTTGTCGAAATCATGGCTAATCTGGATTTGGCATTACCAAAGAAAATTAAAGAATCTGTTCCGGGTAATACAAACTGTGGTTTGTAATCTGAAACTCACGAATAAGTTACCAGCGTAAAAAAGGAGTCACTTTGTGGCTCCTTTTTTGTTAGATAACTTGAGATATATTTAAATTTTATTTAAGTCTCAGAGTAAATATCCGTTAAGTAAGGGAGTGTTAAAATCCCGCTTGTGGTCTGGCATCGAAAAGAGGTTTGAAATTGTGGTCAATAGGGTGGAAGACTCAAGTATTTCTGCTAAATTTAAAGCTTTGCAGTAGGTACTTTTTCAGTTTCGACTTGCAAATGGTAAGGCTAATTCATTACAATATAAGAATATTTTAATATTCTGTGAGCGTTTTACTTAGGTATTCTAAATGATTGTCATTTTTACCTGATTTTAGTGCTCCAACTTCAATAAACTTTAATAAATTCAACTAATTGGAAGAGGCGAGTATGGTTGCATCATCTGCCCCAGTAGAGCAGTACAACTACGATATTGTTCGTAAGTTTACAATTATGGCCCTGGTTTGGGGCGTACTCGGCATGACAGCAGGCGTATGGATTGCGTCTGAATTAGCATGGCCGTTTTTAAATTTCGACATTGCAGAAATTACGTTTGGTCGTTTGCGTCCCGTTCATACCACGTTGGTTATTTTTGGTTTTGGTGGCAGCGCTTTATTTGCAACATCCTATTATATTGTGCAGCGTACCTGCCAGGTGCGTTTATTCAGCGATGGCTTAGCTAACTTCACTTTTTGGGGCTGGCAAATTGCGATTGGTTCAGCCGCAATCAGTTATATGTTGGGCTACACCCAGGCACGTGAATATGCAGAAATGGTCTGGCCGATTGATTTATTGATTACTGCAACCTGGGTTTCTTATCTCGTTATTTACGTGATGACATTGCGTCGTCGTAGCCAACCCCATATCTATGTTGCCAACTGGTTCTTCATTGCCTTTATTCTAGCCACGGCTTTATTGCATGTCTTTAATAATATGGCTGTTCCGGTGCATATGTTTAGCCTGGAATCGTATAGCTTACATGCCGGTGTTCAGGATGCGATGACACAATGGTGGTATGGCCATAATGCAGTAGGTTTCTTCTTAACCGCAGCCTTCCTCGGTATGATGTATTACTTCATTCCAAAACAAGTTGGTCGTCCGGTTTATTCTTATCGTTTATCGATTATCCATTTCTGGGCATTAATCTTCTTATATATGTGGGTAGGTGGTCATCACTTACATTGGACTGCATTACCCGATTGGACTTCGACTCTAGCAGCCGGTTTCTCTATC
>JAUWUS010000081.1 GCA_030617815.1 Gammaproteobacteria bacterium | reverse complement strand
TGACCAAGCCAACCTTCTGGGTATGTTAGTGTGAAGGGGGCTTTTATTAATTTTTCGGTAATGAAGCTAAAACCGACTTTCGAGTAAAACTTAGGGTCACCATAAGTAAAGACTAACTCTACTCCATTTTCTTTTAAGTGGTTAATACCAAAGTTAATTAACTTCTGACCAAACCCTTTGCCCTGGTAATTTGTATGTATCGCTACCGGAGATAAAATAAAAGCATTAACCTCACTTTCAAACGTCAACCGGGTAAAAAATATACTACCAATAATTTTCTCATTTTCAATAGCAACAAATCCATAAAGATCCTGAACATCCGTGCCCGTCATTAACTCATAAACCAGGTTTCCGATTACCAAGCCTTCCGACTGTCCTTCTAAATCTGAAAACACCTTAGTGAAGAGTTGTTTAATTTCTTCAGTATTGTTTGGACTATATGGTAATAAATTCATATGTTTAGCTTTTCGAAAATATAAAGGGCTCTGCCCCCTTTAATTCTTAATTAATAGTTTTTACTCTGACCCCAAATATCTCTGACCCTGTTTTTTATTTTTTATTGTTATCAATTTTATGCCGCCACTTGTCATAACATTCCAAACCACAAAAATATGCAACATAATCACTGGCTTCTTCAACCTTTGCTTCTGAAAGAGGTATTTCTGTAAGACATACTTCACAGGGGACAAGTTCTTCATTAGACTTATTTTTCTTCTCGCTCATAATTCTCTCCTTCTAACATAATTTTAATTACTAAATGATTATCTACCTTCTATATTTAGAGTATTTACATCGAGTTTTTCTGTATAGAATTTATCACTCATATCTATTTAATAATAGAACAACATGCTGTTTATTTTACCGTACAAGCATATTATTTTTTTGCTTTATCCTTTACATTTTTATGATTATGGTCTTTATTTGTATAAAGGAAATAATAAAATATGTCTAGCTTATTAAATACGATAATAACATTCATTTTTTTTAGCTTTACGTTTAACTACGTAATTGCCGCAGAGTATGTAGGCTCTGAGCGTTGTGCTGACTGTCATGCACAACAATACAATCACTTTCGTGTTTCCGGGCATCCTTACAAACTGACAAAAGCTGAAGTGGCAAAGCATCGTGCACTACCATTACCGACAGGATATTCATGGAAAGATATTTCCTATGTAATAGGTGGTGCATATAAAAAGGTACGTTACATCGACAAACAGGGGTTTATTATTACTGCAGCAAAAGATGGCAGTGAACTTAAAACTCAATATAACCTTGAAACCGGAACATGGTCGTTTTATCACAAAGGTGAGAAAAAAGCTTATACCTGTGGTGGCTGTCATACTACTGGATTTATGAAACAGGGACATCAAGATGGCCTTCAAGGTATTAAAGGCACATGGGCTGCTACGGGTGTTCAATGTGAAGCCTGCCATGGTCGCGGTAGCGATCATGCTAAAACAGGCAATAAAAAACTCATCAAAATAGATCGCTCAGCCGCAAGCTGTGGAAGTTGTCATAGTCGCGGTGACATAAAAACTATTCCCGCAAAAAAAGGATTTATTCGCCACCACGAGCAATATAATGAATTACTCGCCAGCCCACACAAGTCAATGAACTGTGTAATTTGTCACAATCCACATAAGCGAGCTCAGTTTAGTATTAAGACAGAATGTTCAACTTGTCATATCCAACAGCAGAAGGATTATCTCGGTAGCAGAATGCAAAAAGTGGGAGTGCGTTGTATTGATTGTCATATGCCCAGAGCAACAAAATCAGCTACCGCAAAAAATACTGTTGAGGCTGATATCCGAAGTCATGTGTTTAAAATCAACATAACAGAACAAGAAATGTTTTATGACAAAGAAATAAAAGGGAAAACAAAAAGTTTTGCTAACAGTTTTATCACTCTAGACTTTTCTTGCTTATCTTGTCATAAGGATAAAAGCAGGCAGTGGGCAACCAAGAATGCAAAGAACGTTCATTCTTTGGGTAAATACCTCAAGTAAAATTATTGATTTTATGTTCATAAACAAACAACTAATAAATATTATTTTGTTTGTCCTGCTTTCTCTAAAAAATTAAAGGGCTCTACTCCCTTAAATTAATAGTTTTTACTCTGACCCCAAAATTTTTTCAGCATACTCTTCATCAATTCGGCAAACAGATTAAACCTGCCTGTTGGCTTTACACTATTCACACAACTTAACACGAAACGTTCTCTGCGATCAGACATCCAGTCTTGTTTGTAAGTATCGTTACCTGTCAGAAAGTCGATCTCTTTCACCTTATCAATATCGATCACGTACTCCATCAAGAAACTGGTCAATATTGAACCGACTGAATACTTCTTCCACGCCTCGTCATACGATAGCCTGAATATGTTCGCTTTGCCATGCGATACAAACCAGAGTTGTGCAGCAACAGGCTGCCCTTTAACATAAAGAACCGCGAGCCTTGACCAACCCTGTTTCGAAAAGCCCAACACAATGCCATCCAGAAAATCGACATACTGTTCATTCGCCTTCCAGCTAGAGTTGTAGACCGCATAATAATCGGATATCTTTTGCGGCACTTCATTACCCGTAAAAAGACAAATTTCGTAACCGTGTTCACGTTCAAGTTTACGCTTCTTACGGGAGATAGTATTACGTAGTTTGGCGGGACGAGCGGCCATATAGTCTTCATACGACTGCCCTTGCACGCGATAGATCCAGTTATACTGCCGAAAAATGCGATCACAACTAAATCCGGCCGCTTCCATAAAACGTTGAAAGTCGTTCAAGTTGCTGTCATTGCCGGCAACTGGCTCTAATAGAAATGCATTAATCGGCAACTGACTTAAACCCTGACTCAGGCAAGCGAGAACCTGTTGTTGAAGCTGAAGTTGATTCTCAAATTGATCATGGTCGGTAAGTAAAAGACTATAAAGAGAAGTATATCGGTGCTTGAGGGAGTACCAGGTATTCCCAGCACACTTCATCAGAGGCAGGATTGCCATCACTTTGTTCCCTGCCACCACGCAGGCCAACGCCATAGTATGATCATCATCAAGTGCAACGGCTGTCAGATTCTCAAACCACGGGCGTGAGAAAAAGATACTGTCTTTCTCTCCCTGCGCAAAGAGTGCATTAGCACTCTCTGGTAGTTGGTTCCACTCGGTGTAACATACGAATTTCATCGACAATCTCTAGAAAAGGGCTCTGACCCCAAATATTTAGCAAATTCCAGGTGGCTTCCTAATTTAAATAAACATTTTTCTATACGCCTGCTCAAGACTCATAGATCTATCGCTAGAATCTATGACATCACCAAACACTACTTCTATGCGCAAATTTTTTTCTCTTTTGTTGATGGCCCTATGTAATATTTCATTTGTATTTGTCTTTATATATACAGGTAGCATGGGCAATCTATTTTTAAGCGCTATCATTTGAGAGCCCTCTTTAAACTCAGCAAGGTCCGTGTCTTGCTTATTACGTGTGCCTTCAGGGAATATAAAAATTGACGCTCCACTTTTCAGGCCTGCTTTTACGTCTTTAAAGAATTGGCTTATTTTCTTTGAGCCTCTATCCAATAAAATAGCGCCTCCATTTCGAACAAACAACCCAAAGAAAAATGAATAATAAAGTTCTTTTTTTGCAACCCATAAACCAAAAATATTCGTGTCTTTTAACGCGACTTCAATAACACAAGGGTCAATAATGCTACGGTGGTTGGATAGCAGGAGGTACTGTCCATCAGGATCAACTTTATCAAGACCTGAAACTATGACTTCGATATTAAGTCTGGAAAGAATTAAGTTGCCGTACTCGCAACGAAGTTCTTTTCTTTCGGCATTGGATTTAACACTTTTAAATTTGACCCCATATTTATTCGTCAAATATAACGAATACAGGGCCATTGATACCTGTTTCAGATTCAAAAATGACTCCATCGATTGATGCTTAATTATAACATTAGTTTCTCAGATGGCGAGAAAACCAATATCTAAATCAAATAATAGGGGTCAAAGCACAGTATTCTCTAATATTAGAAACAATTGGTCTCTGACCTCGTTTTTACGTGTTTTAAAACTAAAAAACCCCGCGACATGTCGCAGGGTTTTTATAGAGTACAAGCTAACTAAAGATTAAACTTTAATATTTGCAGCCTGTGGGCCTTTTGGACCAGACTCAGTATCAAACGTTACTTGCTGACCTTCAGCCAGTGAACGAAAACCATCACTCGCGATAGCTGAAAAGTGTGCAAAAACATCCGCACTACCATCATCTGGAGTGATAAAACCAAAACCTTTAGCATCGTTAAACCATTTAACAGTTCCTGTAGCCATAATAATAATTACCTCATTAAAGTATAAAAAATAAATAGTGTGTTACAAATCTTACGGAGATAATTAACAGGAGAAAATACAGAATGCTACTGACAAGAACCTAGGTGAAATGTATTGTTGTGTAATACCTGCTGTTTAATCAACAATAATACACACGCCTAGTATAGGGTTGGAAATGAGTATTACAAGCTAAATCGACGTTTATTAAGATAAATACTGATAATAATCACTTTATTACGCCGTTTAGACTTATGTTGCCTCACATTAGAGAATATAAGCTCAATGAGTCGACTTAAAATCTGATATACTGTTTTTAGTTAATAAACAGGACTCGCTCTGATCGGTGTCTTTCTTCACGGAACCCCTCTTGGTAAGCCACGAATACCCTTTAAATAGTTTCTATTTATATTGTCTTTTGAGTTAAATACTTCGGTATCGACGTAATAATTAATGGTGTTTGTTCATGATCACAAAGTTGGTAAATAAAATGTTTGAAAAAAAAGATAATATAAGATCCGTTGAAGAAATTAAGACTGAGAAGAGTGAAAATGCTCCCATCAATGATGAAGTTATTAAACGCAAGTTCAATGTAATGAATATCGAAAAGATCGACACACCTGATGGCATGGTCGGAGATAACTGGTACCAATATGTAGTCGGACAAGGTTCATCAGAAATCAAAGGTCTAACGATGGGTACATTAAAGCAAGTAACAGAACATGCTAATAAAGTCGCCGATGATCTTAATGACCGTTCAAAAGGGAAAAAAGCAGGTTATTCATCAAGCCAAAATAACAAAACACCTGCTAAACCCGTGAAATAAAGAGAAATATATTAAATTAAATCACTCCGACCTCTTTAATTCTATCTATATTAGCAACAACTGGCTCTGCCCCCCATTTATTGGCTATACTCAACTAAATTTATAAATAAATAATGTTGATGAAAAAACTCAGTTTTAATAAACCACTATTAGTTAGCTTGATTACTGCTTTTTTATTTTTGCAGTGGTCTTCCACACATATTCACCTTGCCGGTGAACATCAGCATGATAATGGCCAGCATCAACATCAAGTTACTACTCATCAACACCAATTAAATAGTCATCATATTGATGCTATTGATATTGCTAGCGATACGCTATCCCATGCTGACAACCATAATGTTGTTGATCTTGAATATGTCTGCACTCAATTCCATGGCAAGCAGGGAAAACTATTTACTGTTATCCCTTCCACTTTGTGGAATACCTTAGAACGGAAAATATCATCTAAAAGTGTAGTTACATCATATCAACAGGGTAATTATCAGAATTATCATCAATACACCTCTATCCGACTGCGCGCACCACCGCTAGCCTCATAACATTTCCATTAATTTTATGTTTTAACAGCAGGACATATAAACACGTTCTGTAAATATTGTTATGAGGTTCTTATGTTTTTAAAAAAGAAAGAGTCACAGTGGCTATTGGCTATTGTGTCGTTACTATTTATGAGCCAGGTATTTGCTCATGGTATGTCGGGGGCGGAAAAACTATCGATTATTGATGGTGGTAACTTGCGATTCATGTGGATTGGTGCAACTCACATGTTATCGGGTTATGACCACCTGCTATTTGTATTTGGTATTGTCTTTTTCCTAACGAAGTTTAAAGATATCGTTAAATACATTACCGCCTTTACATTGGGTCATAGTGCAACACTGATATATGCAACGTTCACAGGTCTGCAAATAAATTACTTTGTAATTGATGCAGTAATTGGTTTAAGTGTGGCGTATATAGCTTTTGCTAACCTGGATGGGTTTAAAAAATACTGGGATGTGAAAGCACCGAATATGTTGGTAATGATTGTCTCGCTGGGTTTGATTCATGGCCTTGGACTATCAACACGTTTACAGCAATTACCATTAAGCGAAGATCAGTTATTACTGAATATTATTTCGTTTAATGTCGGTATTGAGCTTGGACAAATTCTAGCATTGACGGTGATGCTATTAGTGCTGGCAGGTTGGCGTAAGAATGCCAGCTTTCAAAAATTTAGCCGGATATCCAATATGTTTTTAATTGTTGCGGGTTTTTATCTGTTCACAATGCAAATGCACGGCTACAGCCATATGACAAATCCGGATGAATTCGGTTTTAGTGCTGATAACCATGCTCATGAACATATTCGTATGGAAGAGGCACGTTCACAACAGATAAGAGAACAATCAACACATGATACTCTTGAGTAAATCCCTATGGAGATTAAAATGAAAAACTTAACAAAAATTTATTTATTAATTGCGGCTTTTGGTTTTACTGCACCCGTTTATGCAGGGGGCAGTCATTCACATGACAAAGATGGTGGCCATGCTCATTCGTCTGGTCCTATTTCTGAGTCAAAAGCCAAGACCAAAGCAACCCGCACGATGAATAATCTTGCGAGTCGTGGAGTGATTAATAAAAGTTGGACTTCTTCCAAACTGGTTAAGGCTGAGAAAAAAAGCTTTTCAAAAGGACCAGAATGGATAGTGAGCTTTAAAAATGAAAGCGTGAAAGATAAAGCAAAACAAACGTTATATATCTTTTATAGTCTAGATGGGCACTACATCGCGGCCAATTACACAGGAAAATAATTAGCCCTTAGAAAGACCGGAGTATTCCGGTCTTTTTATTTTCATGTGAAATGTAAAACCTGATTCTGTTTCATACAGCACTCTCTCATATTAGAAACAATTGTGCTCTGACCCCATCTATTTTAACATACGAACTTCATCGACAATCTCTAGAAAAGGGCTCTGCCCCCATTAATGATGATTAATTATCTGGTTCACGAAGTTCTGATAAAGCTGAAGAAATAACACGAATCGCAGAGCTCATTAAAAGCCAAACTAAACAAAGTGCAACCACAATATCAGGCCAACCTGAATCCGTGTACCAAACTGCGCCTGCAGCAATAAAAACCGATATATTTACCGCTATGTCATTTCGTGAGCATTCCCATACTGAACTCATGTTCACATCTTCATTACGATGCCGCCATAATAGAAAAAGACAAAGAGAATTCGCAATAAGTGCAAGAAGACTGAAAGAACCCATAATCTCAAAAAGAGGTACACTGGGTACAAATAATTTGTAAATTATTTGAGCTGCAACTACAATCGCTGCAAGTAAAATAAGGCCACCTTTAAATAATGCAACTTTGGCTTTGACCCTTGCACCTCTTGATACAGCGTAAAGACTAAGCGCATACGTCAGAGCATCACCAAGATTATCAAGACTGTCTGCCATAAGAGCAGATGATTTACCGATTAGTGCAGCGTAAACAATAACGAAAAACATAACCGCATTGATACCAAGAACAACTTGTAATGTTCCTCGTTGTCGTTCATGCAACTTATCTAAAGAACAATCCTGATTACAACATCCACTCACCGTACATACCTTTAAGTATTCAATAAATAGTTTTTACTCTGACCCCAAATATTTTAAAGTAGTTAAAATTAAATCACTCCGACCCCTTTTTGGTCATTTACGCATATCTTTAATATACATAGCTTTACCATCTTTTCTCATTTCTATATCAAATAATTCACTAACCCTTATTAAATCACCAAGTTTTTTGTAGCCATAGTTAATAGATGAAAAAGAGCTGTTGTTAGATATGTAATGACCGACTCTACCCAATTCCGCCCAACCATCATCATCTGATGTTTGTTCAATAGCGGTTCGCAGTAACTTAACTAGCGAAGTGTCTTTCCTTAAATCTTTTTTATTTTTCTTTTCTGGCTGTTTAGGTGCATCTGCTTTATCTTCTTCTGTAGACACAAGGTTTTCTGTGAAAATAAACGGCGAGCATGCATCGACAAATGGTTTCGGTGTTTTCTTTTCTCCGAACCCATAAACAGGCAATCCACTTTCAAGTATTCTTAGTACCAGAGGAGTGAAATCACTATCACTTGTCATCAATGCAAAAGCATCAATAGTTTTACTATATAGTAAATCCATTGCATCTATTATCATTGCTGAATCTGTCGCATTTTTTCCTTTTGTATAAGCAAACTGCTGCATAGGTCTTATAGCGTGAGGATGTAATTTAGTAACCCAACCTGATAGTGATGAATTATTCCAATCTCCATGTGCATGACGAACATTCACCATGCCATATTTTGCAAGCTCTTCAAGCACACCTTCGATTGAATTATGACTCACATTATCGCAATCAATAAGCAGCGCTATTCTTTTCATATCTGCCACAAATTCCTCCTGAATTTATAAAAGCAATTAATAGGATCAGAGCACAGTTCCCTCTAATATTAGAAAGTATTGTGCTCTGACCCCATTTATTTAGTAATTAGCTGCAATCTCAGACTCAACTAACTGCTGAAGTTGCTGATAGCCAAACTGCACCAGTGGCTTTCCATTAACAAAAAAACCAGGTGTCTTGCTAACTTTAAGCTGTTTTGCATCTAGCATATCCTGCTTAA
>JAUWUS010000078.1 GCA_030617815.1 Gammaproteobacteria bacterium | reverse complement strand
ATCAACTTGTTCGTGTATTCGATAAGCCTGAAGAAGCCCAAGGTAGTCAGGCGCTGATTTTTTTTGAGGACAGTCAGGTTGATACGCCACATGAACTTAGTAAAATTAGTGCCGAGATAAAGGGGGTAACAACAAAATGTTTCGTTTCGCAGGTTGTTACTGGCCACTATAAAGTACAGTGTTTTAATGATAACAAGGCGATTCAATGCTGTGGCCATGGTTTGATTGCAGCTGCGAAAACGGTGTTTTCGGTTACGGGGTTGTCGAGTATTAATATTAATGAAAATATCACTGCTTCTCATGTTAATAAAACAGGGCGTGATGTGGTGCTGGATTTGCCACGCTTGTTAGCGACTTTGCAGTCTGTACCGGGTTGGGTAAGTGATGTAATTACTTTTTCGAGCAAAAAACTGTTGCCTGATATAGCCGCGGTTTCCGAACAGGATGATGGTTATTTGTTATTAGAGTTTAATCCTGCATTATCTCTTGAGGCGTTTAGGAATTTTCAATTAAATTTAAAACGGGTTTGTGAAAAGACAAAACGTGCAGTTGTTGTGGTGCAATTTGATAAAGAACGCAAGCACTTGTATATGCGGTATTTCGCTCCTCAGTATGGTGTAACAGAAGATATTGCAACAGGTTCGGTAATGCGTTTTGTAGCAGACTACATTGAACAAAATCATCAGGTTTCACATTTTGATGTTAGTCAATGTTCCTCGCAGGGTGGCTTTATGAAGGTCGAATGCAAAGCAGAAAGTATTTTGATTACAGCGAATGCAACTATAGAGTATAACTAATGACGAATCTTGCACATAATGAAACAAACTTATTGAGTATCAACTCGATAGTGGAAAATTTTCAACATGTTCGCAGTGTTAGCGAATGGCAATGTGAGTCATTGCAGATAGATGATTATGGTTTACAGGCAATGGCTGAAACGAGTCCGGCAAAATGGCACCTGGCTCACACTACGTGGTTCTTTGAAACTTTCTTACTAAAGCCGTATTTGCCGGGTTATAAACCATTAAATGCACAATATGAATATTTATTTAATTCCTATTATAACGGTGTAGGGGCGCAGTACCCAAGAGCGCAACGTGGTTTGTTGTCACGCCCTGGTGTTGAAGAAGTTTATGCTTATCGTCATCATGTTAATGATGCCATGCTCGAGTTATTATCTAATGACAAATTGTGCACAGAAGAACTTGTTAATAAAGTTATTTTAGGCTGCCATCATGAGCAACAACATCAGGAATTATTTTTTACAGATTTGAAATATTGCTGGTTTAAAAATCCTTTGTACCCGGTATATGCTCATTCAGTACAGGAAAAGATACAAACAAACAAAAATAACAATCAGGATAACTGGCTGGAAATAAATTCAGGGCTGTATGAAGTAGGATTTAATAAAAGTCTTTCATCATCGGCGCTATCTTCGCTGAAGAATTTTAGTTTTGATAATGAACAACCCAGGCATAAACAATATTTACAAGATGTATCCTTGTCTCGATACCTGGTAACAAATGCTGAATACCTTATGTTTATGGATGATGATGGTTATAGTCGTAGTGAGCTTTGGTTATCCGATGCCTGGGCGGCTCTGCAAAGTTCAGCGTCTAAACACTCGCCTCTATATTGGGTAGAGCAGGACGGACAATGGTATGAATACAGTTTACAGGGCTTACAGCCGTTAAATTTAGATCAGCCGGTGTGTCATATCTCTGCTTATGAGGCTGATGCCTATGCGCGTTGGAAAGGTTTCCGCTTACCAACTGAATTTGAATGGGAAATATTTGCTTCACTTCACACTGATGGTGCAGGACAATTTCTTGAAAGTGAACTGTTTCATCCTGGTGCTGAAGATACTGATGCACCTGTTGCGATGGGTAAATTATGGCAATGGACCAGCAGCGCTTATTTACCTTACCCCGGTTATAAACCGGTAGAGGGTGCCATTGGTGAATATAACGGCAAATTTATGTGCAATCAGTTGGTGTTAAGAGGCGGTAGTTGCGTGACAAGTAAAAATCATTACCGGCATTCTTACCGTAACTTTTTTTATCCGCCTGATCAGTGGCAGTTTAGCGGTTTAAGATTAGCTAAAGATATTTATAAGTAACAACAAAAAAAGTTAAAGGGATATATTATGAGCCAGGTATTAGGAACTACAGAACTTAATACTGTTTTTGATGAGGATAGCGTACTTAAGCAAGAACTACTTGAGGGCTTACTTGCAGAAAAAAAATATATAAATCCCAAGTTTTTTTATGATGAAGCGGGATCACAGTTATTTGAAAAAATAATGCAGTTGCCAGAGTACTATCCGAGTAGAACAGAAATGGCTTTACTGGAAAAACACCAGGATGAAATTGCAGTGGCTATTGGTGAAAACAAGGTTTTAATCGAGCCCGGTGCCGGTAACTGTGAGAAAGTGCAATATATTCTGCCAACACTGCAACCGAAGTGTTATGTGCCTATTGATATTTCAGCCGATTTTTTATTTGAAAGTGCCAGTAATTTACAAACGAAATTTCCGCATGTGCATATCCATGCGGTTGCAGATGATATGAAAGCCAAAGTCGATGTGCCGGAAAAATTTAAAACCAATCATAAAGTTGTCTTTTACCCGGGGTCGACCATTGGAAATTATAAGCCGATTCAGGCGCTGGAGTTTTTAAAGCATGTAAGAGAACTGGTGGGTAAAGAGGGTGGTTTATTAATTGGTGTTGATCTGCAAAAAGATAAAGAAATTTTGGATGCCGCTTATAATGATAAAGATGGTGTCACAGCTCTGTTTAATTTAAACGTATTAAATCATGTAAACAAATTACTAGATAGTGATATAGATGCTGAACTTTTTGAACATGTTGCATTTTATAATGAAGAGCACTGTCGTATAGAGATGCACTTGGAAAGCAAGGTCAATCAGCAATGTAGCATAGACAATCTTATTCAAGTGAATTTTTCAGAATCTGAGCGCATTCATACTGAATACTCTTATAAATATACTATTGAAAGTTTTTCTCAATTAGCTGCACAAGCCGGTCTTAAACTTGAGAATTATTGGCTTGATGATGATGAGTTATTCAGTGTGCAGTATTATGTGGCGTTATAATACTTCCATTTTATTTTATTATTTCCACGCCATTCCAAAAGGCAACATGATCTAATATTTCTTTTGCTGCTTCTTTAGGTGAAGGGTAATACCATGCGGCATCCGTGTTTTCTTCACCATTTACAACAATAGTGTAATAACTGGCTGACCCTTTCCATGGACATACAGTTGTTGTTTCACTTTTAATAAAGTAGTCAAGGTTTAAAGACGTAGGAGGAAAATAATGATTGTTTTCAATCACTATTGTTTTATTGCTTTCGGCCAGTATTTGATTTTTCCATATTGCTTTCATGTTTTTTCCCTTTACATATAATTTTTAACGCAGTGGCAAGTTTAGCCAAGTCTGAATTATTGTACTAACAAGGGTTCATTCAATAGATTTACTGGTTGGAAAAAGCACGAGGTCGAATCATAAACCAGCTGGCGACAACCATAAGCCCAAAAATTGTGTAGCCAACAACGAACACCCAGGGTGGTGCCTGGTAATAGAGGATACTCTCTAACCAGTGAGATATGAAAGAGCCAGGGTAAGCAATATCACCTGCGCGAGTACGCAACGCCATTTCTATTGAAGTGAGTGGACATATAAAATTTAGCCACGAGAGAAGAACAACAATAAAAATCGTGAAAAGGTGAATTAGCCTAAACCACGGATTTCGGATCCAGTGCCAGTTAAGAACATTGCCGATAAAAATGAGAACAAGACCAAATACATTAAAGATAATAACAAGTACGTGTAGAAACAGAACCATATCTGCAGCTAGTGTGAATAAGGCGGGTGAATTCATTGATACCTATTCCGCAATAAATTCTAATTGGCTGTAGACACTGATTTTTGAATAAGTGGAATTAAAGGTTCGGGTAATATCAGGTCACCTGAAAGTGCAAATTCATGTGCATCTGCAGACATCTTCTTCCAGGTCTTGCGAATAATATCAATCCATTTTTCTTCATCATATTCAGGATGCTTCTCAGCAAACGCTAACATGTAATGTTCAATAAAGACCAGGCCTGCGACATCTTCCAGCAACTGCGTGTCTTTATTTATTTTTATGCCTTTTTTCCCAACAGCCTGTCTAACACGCTCAAGCGATTCTTCGTCAAAACCTGCTTTAGCCATTAGTTCAGCAACACTATCAGCATGAAAGGTATACAGTTGAGTTCGCCACTGATGGTAACCCTTACGATTCATTGGGTAAGCGTCACGAGGTGATTTCCAGCGTTGGATATGTTGTCCACGAATAGCCAGTTGCACGACATGATCTGCCATGGGTTTATAACGTTCAAGCATGTCAGCCATGTGATGTGAATAAAGCAACTCTTTCGGCCAGTCCTTACCTGCATCATCCGTTACAATATTCGGATCTTCACTATTGACTGCATTCATCAGGGTAACAGCTTGCTCAAAGGCTTGTTGGCTCATTCTTATTCTCCAAAAATAATATCGGGATATTCTAAACAAAAAGGGATAAGTCTTATAGTTATTTGTTAGGGAAAGCAGGCATAACTTAACATTGTGAAATGTAAGGTAAAAACCGTAACCTGTAAAAGTAAGTTACCGTTTGTTAGCCCATAATTATTGATATTCCCAGTAGTAGTGGTGTCAGTATAGTTACAGCTACATTTGCACCTAGATATTTTGGAGAGTTTCCAATAGCTGCTCCGTATTTTATTGCGCCGTATAAAGAGAAAAATGCGAGAGGCATTGGAAGCAGCGCTATTAAACTCAACGCGGGCAAGTAGCCTGTCGAGACATAGATTACAATTGCCGATATTGTTGCTAATGTAAAAAAACCGTAAACCACATTGCTGTGATTTACCCCATAGGCGATTGGAAAATGATTACGACCCACAGTGGCATCAGCCTGTATGTCGGGATATTGATTGAGTAACAGGAGATTATTGACCAGTAAAAAAGGAATGACTGCAACCAGCCAGGGTAATGACGTATATTCTCCCTGCAATACAAACTGAGTACCTACAACCATAAGGAACCCAAAACCAATACCAGGTGCAATTAGGCAAAGAATCGGATGTCTATTAATCCATCCGGTGTATGTCACTATCAATAGCAAACCTGCTACACCTATCGGTACAATTCCTGTTCCGTATTTCCAAACAAAGAAACCGCCAATCATTAAAGTAGCAATCAGGGATGCAATGCCAACGGTTAAAACAGCACTAAGCATTTCCGGGTTCCGGGGTAATGCACCACTGCCACCACTAAATGGTGTTCTTCTTGTTGTGAAGTCTAACCCGCTTTTGAAATCAAAATATTCATTAAGCGTATTAACACTAACATGGGCGAATAAAGCTCCAAGTAACACCAGTACAAGTAATAACAGGCTTACATTTGTCTGGGCCGCAATAACGGTGCTCGCACCTAAAAATACACAAACAGGCGTTAATACCAGAAATGGAAACCGCACCGATAGGATGACTGTTTTTAATTTCATATTTTATATATTGCCATACTTTGAATGGCTAACGTTTGAAATAACGCGACGCGATTTTTGCGGTCGCCGTTAATTGACTTGTTAAGTCTTATTTCTTTCGAATATCTCGTACTAAATATGAATTACCTGAGCCACGTTTTAGCTCAAATAAATCTATTGCTTTAAATAGGCTGCTTAGATTCTTAAATCCATAATTTCTGCTATCGAATGACGTTTTATTAGAAATATGTGATCCGACAGGTCCAAGAGCCGCCCAACCATCATCATCTTCTGTAGCCTCAATTGCTTGCCGTAGTAAATTTATTAATTTTGTATCTGATTTAATGCTCTTAGGTTTAGATTTACCTTTTGTTTCTTCTTTTTCTTGATCCAAGAAAAGAAATTTAGAACACGCATTTACAAATGGTGAAGGTGTTTTTCTTTCTCCAAACCCTAATACAACCTTGCCTTCAGCTAAAGCTCGAGTAACCAATGGTGTAAAATCACTATCAGATGATACAAAACACATGACATCAATTTGTTTTGTATACATCACGTCCATAGCATCAATTACCATGGCTATATCTGAAGCATTCTTCCCCTTAGTTAAATCATATTGCTGTATAGGTTGAATAGCATATTCATGCAATAGTTCTTCCCACTTCTTTAACGTAGGTGACTTCCAATTACCGTAAGCTTTACGAATAGTTACCACACCATACTTTGCGACTTCGCTTAGCACGTCTTCGAATTTCCCAGCAGGTGCATTATCAGCATCTATAAATAATGCAATTTTTTGTTTGATCTCATTCATATTAAAGGCATAACCTCCTTATAGGCTTAACAGTGATTTAGGCGGCGTGCCGCCTTTTACCTTATTATGCGGCTCGCCGCATAATAAATTATTGTTTATCCTAAGATGCACTTTATTTACTTTAATATCAAGTAGTTATTGATTGTTTGTTATTTTGAATTTTAATAAAATACGGCAATAATGTGTTTTTAGCGACCACTTTCTACTTATAAATAATTTATAATCAAGCCATGATTATCCACCTTGATATGGACGCTTTTTTTGCTTCAGTTGAAGTGCGTGAACGCCCTGAGTTGGCGGGTTTGCCAGTTGTGGTGGGTGGGCCTTCTAAAAGCCGCGGCGTGGCGGCGGCGGCGAATTATGCTGCGCGAAAATTTGGTATTCACAGTGCCATGCCCATGTCTCAGGCGTCACATTTATGTCCTGATCTGTGTATTTTGCCGGTTAATATGCCGCTTTATGTTTCTGTCTCTAAGCAAATACATGAGATATTTAATCGTTATACTCCTGAGATTGAACCTTTGTCGTTAGATGAGGCTTTTTTGGATGTGAGTGGCAGTTTAAAACTGTTTGGCTCTGCGGCGGAAATTGCAAAAAGAATTAAGCATGATGTTAAGCGAGAATTACAACTCGTTGTTTCAGCCGGTATTGCTCCAAATAAGTTTGTCGCCAAAATTGCTTCTGATATTGAAAAACCCGATGGTTTTGTTGTTATCGAAGAAAATGACATGCAGGGTTTTCTTGACCCTTTACCCGTTAAACGCATTTGGGGTGTGGGTAAAAAAACCGAGCAACAGTTGAATAATTACGGTATTACCACCATTAAAGATTTACGAAGCCAATCACCACGTTGGTTGATGGATCGTTTTGGTAAGCAGGGCGATCATATTTATCGTTTGGCTAATGGACTGGATAAACGTGAGGTTATCTCAGATGCCAAAGCGAAGTCGATTTCTTCTGAGAGTACGTTTATTGAAGACATTAGTAATAAGGAAACATTAATTGCTTACCTTTCGAATTTGACCGAACAAGTTGCGTCCCGGTTGCGGGAAAAAAATCGTAAAGGCAAAACAGTAAATATTAAGATTCGCTTTCATGACTTTACCACGATTGTGCGTTCGAAAACGCTGACGGAAAGTACCTGTCAAACTGAGAAAATATGGCAAGCGGTGAAGGGTTTATTTAATACGGCTATACCCTCGGGTCGTATTGCGATCCGTTTACTCGGTGTGGGTGTTTCTGGTTTTGAGAATGACAGTACGTACCAAGGGGATTTGTTCTCTGAGGATGTCAAATATGATGAACTGGATGAAGTGACCGATGAAATTAACCAGCGTTTTGGTAAATTGAAAATTCATCGTGGGCGGCATACGAAATAATGTTTCGTTCGTCATTCCGGCTATCCATGCTGGATGACGGAAATCAGCAAATAGCTGACTAACAAATTAAAATTGTCTTTAATTATATTATTTACAAACAGGTTTAATAAACATGGTTGATATTAAAAAAACAGATACGGCACCCAGCACGATTTTTCTTAAAGATTATCAACCACCAGTCTATCTGATTGACCAGGTTAAGTTACATTTTGCCTTGCATGAAACGCAAACAGTGGTAACTTCGTCTTTAACAGTGATGTTAAATGCCGTGAACAAGCAACCCAACAAATCTTTGGTTCTGGATGGACAAAATCTGGAATTACTTTCGATTAAAATTGATGGCAAGGTCTTATCTGAAAAAGATTATTCCTGTGATGATGAAAAACTCACTTTGGTTAAACTGCCTGATACGTTTGAAATAGAAATAAAAACACAAATTAACCCGCTAGAAAATAAAGCCCTGGAAGGCTTATACCTCTCAAGTGGTATGTTTTGTACTCAATGTGAGGCGCAAGGTTTTCGTCGGATTACTTATTTCCCTGATCGTCCTGATGTTATGTCTACCTATGAAGTGACGATTATTGGTGACAAAGAAAAATACCCCATTCTTTTATCGAACGGCAATCTTATTGATAAGGGTGAAGCCGATAACGGACAACACTGGGTAACCTGGCAAGATCCAAGTTTAAAACCGAGTTATTTATTTGCTTTGGTGGCGGGGGATCTTTTTTGTAAAGAAGATACTTTTACCACCATGTCAGGTCACGAGATTTTATTGCAGGTTTTTGTTGAAGCAGAGAACAGCCATAAATGTGATCATGCTTTAATGTCATTAAAACAAGCGATGAAGTGGGATGAAGATACCTATGGTCGGGAGTACGATCTCGATATTTATATGATCGTTGCAGTGAATGATTTCAATATGGGTGCCATGGAAAATAAAGGCCTGAATGTATTTAATGCTTCTTGTGTTTTAGCCAGCCCGGACACGGCAACCGATGCGGATTATTACACTATTCAAAGTATTATTGCGCATGAGTATTTCCATAACTGGTCAGGTAATCGTGTCACCTGCCGTGACTGGTTTCAATTAAGTTTAAAAGAAGGTTTTACCGTTTTTCGTGATCAGGAGTTTTCTGCGGATTTGAATTCACGCGCAGTAAAACGTATTGATGATGTTAATGTTTTACGCAATGCTCAGTTCGCCCAGGATTCCGGACCCATGGCACATCCTATTCGCCCTGATCATTATATTGAAATCAGTAATTTTTATACGGTAACGGTTTATAACAAAGGTGCTGAAGTGGTGCGTATGATCCGCAACCTTGTTGGTGGAGAAGGGTTTCGTAAAGGTACAGATTTATATTTTAAGCGCCATGATGGACAAGCAGTCACAACAGAAGATTTTGTGGCCGCTATGCAAGATGCAAATGATGTTGATCTTTCTTTATTTAAAAACTGGTA
>JAUWUS010000020.1 GCA_030617815.1 Gammaproteobacteria bacterium | reverse complement strand
CTAAACAAGGGAAGCCCGCAAGAACACCCTTTGTACTCATCATTTCAAAACCCTTTTCAATTGCAGGCCAGAATTCACGTGGTACGTTACCACCTGTTACTTTTGACTCAAACACATAACCTGTACCTGGTTCACCTGGTTCAATAATATAATCAATTTTACCAAACTGACCTGAACCACCAGATTGTTTCTTATGCGTGTAACTGTCTTCAATTGTCTGTGTAATCGTTTCACGATATGCAACTTGCGGTGCACCCACAACAACTTCAACACCGTGTGTACGCTTCATGATATCAATTTTGATATCTAAGTGAAGTTCGCCCATGCCTTTAAGGATGGTTTCACCTGAATCTTCATCAGTTTCAACACGGAAAGAAGGATCTTCTTTAACCATTTTACCAATCGCGATGCCCATTTTTTCTGCCGCAGCCTTATCTTTTGGCGAAACAGCAATCGAGATAACGGGATCAGGGAATACCATAGGCTCTAATGTGCCTGGATGCTTCGGATCACATAAAGTATGACCTGTTTGAACGTTCTTCATGCCAACGAAAGCAACGATATCACCTGCTGTTGCACCATCAAGTTCAACACGATCGTCTGCCTTCATTTCAACGATACGACCGATACGCTCTGTTTTACCCGTAAAGGTATTTAGAACAGAATCGCCCTTTTTAATCTGACCAGAATAAACTCGAATAAAGGTTAGAGCACCATAACGGTCATCCATAATTTTGAATGCTAATGCGCGGAAAGGTTCTTTTGGATCAACTGTCGCAACTTCACCTGTTTCTTCACCTTCGTCATCCGTAATTGGCTGAGGAATAACTTCAGTTGGGTTCGGTAAGTAATCAACAACCGCATCCAATACATTTTGGATACCTTTGTTCTTGAATGCTGAACCACAGAATGTTGGGAAGAAATCTAATGCGATTGTGCCCTTACGGATACAACGCTGAATGTCTTCAATTGAAGGTTCCTCACCTTCAAGATATTTTTCCATTAAATCATCGTCTTGCTCAAGAGCAGTTTCGATCATCTTTTCACGCCATTCTTCAACAGCGTCAGTCATATCTGCAGGTACGTCTTGAATTTCGAAGTTTTCTGGAAGTCCAGAATCATCCCAAACCCATGCTTTACGAGTAAGAAGATCAACAACACCGGTGAAATCGTCTTCGATACCGATTGGAAGAACCATGACTAATGGGTTAGCACCTAATACTTTTTCAACTTGGTCTACAACGCGGTAAAAATCACCACCCATACGATCCAATTTGTTAACGAAAATAACACGAGCAACACCTGATTCATTCGCATAACGCCAGTTTGTTTCTGACTGAGGCTCAACACCACCCGACGCACAGAATACACCGATGCCGCCGTCTAATACTTTAAGCGAACGGTAAACTTCGATAGTGAAATCTACGTGACCCGGTGTGTCGATGATGTTCATGCGGTGGCCATCCCACTCACACGAAATCGCAGCAGACTGGATAGTTATGCCACGCTCAGCTTCCTGATCCATGAAATCCGTAGTCGCTTCACCGTCATGTACTTCACCCGTCTTATGGATAGTACCGGTCAATTTCAAAATACGCTCTGTAGTCGTAGTTTTACCCGCATCCACGTGCGCGAAAATACCAATATTTCTATACTTACTTAAATCAGTCATCGTCTTGATACTCTAATATTAATAAATCGTTAAAAAATCTAATGTGGACGTAAAACCTTGCGATATTAAGCCGCTCCACGACCAAAATTCGGATGATGAATAAAAATTCACCAAAAAATAGCCGCGAATTATACTCCAAAGAGAAGGGAAATGTGTAAAACATTAAAGGATTTAACAGTAGTTTTACGCTTATTTTAACAAAAATACGCTTAATACCCGCCACAGCATAATAACATTTAATTAAAAGGGTTATATGAGGAAAGAACTTACTTTATGAAATTCAAGAAGAGCCTGTTTTGTCCAAATACTCAATATTACGGGCTAAAAACATGAATATGATGCGTGCCGCTATTCTTGGCTTCGTAACAAGCAGAATCTGTTTGTTTAACCTTTTCATCAAACTCAGAATTGGCACCAAGAAACTCAACAATACCAACACTACAACCGGCTATAGCAACCTTATTTCCTTCAATATTTAAGGAAAACTTTTTCACTCTTAAAACCAGGCACTCCGCGATATTAGCCGCTTTTTCCACATCACAATTTTCAAGTAAAATAGCAAATTCATCTCCCCCCATTCTGGCCAGGGTATCATTCTGACGAATGCACTGTTCCAGTTCACGCGTAACCCCACAAAGAAAACTGTCCCCTGCCACATGCCCATAATTATCATTAACCTGTTTAAATCCATCTAAATCAATATATAACAATGCATGATTAATGAGTTGACTGTTTTGATCCTTTTTAAGTAATTCAAATTTATGCTGCAACCAGCGACGATTGAATACATTCGTTAAAGCATCATGCGTTGCGTCCCAGCTCAAAGCTTCCGCCTCATCAATTAACCCCGACTCAACCCTCACCATGAGCAAAAGCAATCTTCTCATTAAAAATATAACAATGACAAAAACTATTAGAGCAATTATCACAACTAAATTCATTGTTTCACGATATTGTTCTTTTGCCTTTTCCCGGGCAGCATCAGCATTATTTCGCATTATTTCGGCTAAAGAATCAAAAATACCCAGAACTTCAGTTTCCAGGGGCAAATCTCTTTTTGAAATATCTATCTGAATCTGGTTGTCTCCACCTGATTGTATGCGTTCAACAATGTTAGCTTGAATTAATTCCGTTTTATCAAGAATAGTCATTATTTTTTCATGAAAAATTCTTTCATTATCCATTAATCCCAGCGATTTCAACTCGGTATTTAAACTTAAAAAAACCAATTTTAGTTTATGAAAGTGGGTGAATATCTCATCTTTTTCCCAGGCGTCATCATAAAAAAACATTGTGACCATATCAAGTGAACGCTCACGAACTGTTTTTGACATAAGCATAACCACATCGAGCTTGCGATTATAATTCTCATCAATATGCGAGAGCATTGAATTATTTTTTTTCAAAAAATAAATATTCTGCGTAATAAGAATTGCAATTAAACCCAACATTAAAATTGAATTAATGATAATAATTCGACTTGACTTAAACCTTCGCGGCATACCCCTGACTTCCCCGTTCAAAAATTAAATATAAAAGATATCATTTATATAAATATCGGCTATTTTTTGCCAATCTTGAATATTTAAAATGTAAATATCAGGTGGGGAAGCCCTGAATTACAGTGATTTCGTACTATTTACAAATCAGTTTAACCATATCTTTAACTCGTAAACCAAGTTCCTTGAGCGTTTGTATATTATCAACTGGATTTGCTTTATCAAAGCCTAATCTTTTGAATGCAGGTAACTCTGACAATATTGGCCCTTTAATTTTTTCACCACCAACCAGGTGTGAATGCAGTAAGGCAACTTGCACCAAGTCACAATAGTCTGCTTTTTCAACTTTTCGTTCCCAGTCATAGGCATGTTTCGCAACATTAATAAATTTGTCAGTAAAATCCCACTGCTGTAATACGATACCACCAATATAACTTTTGAGATGGGTCAAAACTGCTGCAAGATTATTTTCTTTTGCCGCGATCTGTGGATGACGATCAGCAACCACAAGAATTGGCACAACACCGATATCATGCAGAATTCCGGCTAAAAAAGCCTGGTCACGATCAAAACCCGGTAATTTTTTTGCCAGTGCATAACAAATAACACCCGTGCGAATACTGTGTTCATAAAACTGAGTCATCGCATCAATAACAGGTTGAGTATTAGGCATAAATAAATCACGCAAGACTACACCCATTACAATCGTGCGCACGCCTTCAATACCTATCCGGGTAAGGGCTTCCTGAATTGAATCACTTTTAATTTCGCCATACTGCGAACTATTAGCAACCTGAACCACACGTGCAGCAATAACCGGATCCATTTGAATAATTTTTGAAAGCTTTGCCGTGCTAACATCTTCTTTTTCGAGCGCAGCTTTTATATACAAGGCGATTTCAGGCAAACTCGGTAACGTTATAGATTTGCTTTTAAACAGCTCAGTAATTTCATCAAATAAAACAAGGCTGGTGTTACCCATTAATGTTTCAAAATCAGCATAATTCAGATCTGTTTTAAAACGATCACGGTTTAATCCGTATTTGTCAATAATCGTTCTTTCAATCTGTAGAACCTTGCATGCACTGAGACAACGGCCATAATGACCTGGCGTGTCGGTGTAAAATACAGGAGTTTGTGCTCGATCCGTATCAGCCCAGACAAGCTGTTGTAGCCCACCTGTTGTTTGCAAATCAAGCTCACCTTTTAAAAGATAGAGCGTATAACCTGCCATTTTTTCTGCAACCAACCGATCATTTTCAAGATAATTTTTAATTTCTGCATGCTCAGCAACATCCACCATTGCCGCATCATCCAGCTTTTTAAAATCGTTTAAATCTAACAACTCTTTAAGATCAACCATCTTTCACCTGAATAATTATATTTTAATAAACTACATGTAATGAATTAATTAAACCAAAAACCATTCATTTAATAATAGAACAGCATGCACAACTTTTCTTTAATGCTAAAATAAATTTCAGAATAATTTAATCTGAAGAAAGTTCCATTCCCCAGTTCCAGCTCTTTCTTATCGACTGGCCAGACAATGCAAACCATTGTACATTTAAATCAGGCAAACTTAATATTGCACAACTATGGTTAAACTGGCTGCTACCTGGATTAATCACCAGCGTTGAACCCAGTCTTTCAGCAAAAACCTGGTGAGTGTGTCCTACGATCAGCACCTCAGGTTCAAAATCACTTAAACGTGTAGCCCAGCTCTGTTTTTCTGATTCAATCACATTACCCAGCTGATCTAAAAGACGAATCCCCCCTTTCAAAAAATCCGGCGGACTCGCGTGCACCATATACACCGTCTTGCCTTCGATATTTTGCTGTTTCACCCGGGGTAAACTGCTCAAGTAAGAATGAATATCTGACCCCGCCATCTCGGAATTTTTCTGCAAATATTCAATTTCATGGTTACCCATAATCAACTGGCAATCACTTTTCTGCAATAAGCTAATAGTTTGCTCAAGTTCAGCCCCGTAACCCGCAACATCACCCGTACACCAGATAGCATCAACCTGTTCATGCTTAAAAATTGACAGTGCTTCCGCAACAGGTTCCGGGTAGGCATGGGGGTCACTAATCAAACCGAGTTTTTTCATGTTTATAAGTGTACAACATCAAAACAAAAGAACAGGTTAAAAGCGGACAATGTTACTCAAATCATGATACATAATTCAGTTTATTTACATATATTGATATAGATCATCTTACTTTATGAATATACCTAGTAGTATTTATATAAAGGTTTACAAATTAACAGGTAACCAGAGTATGAAAAATACGGAACATTTCAAAAACAAGCTACTGACATTAAAAGATGAACTCACGCAACGCATTAATGCCATTGATAAAGACATTAAACATGAAGGTATGTCTTCAAACTGGACTGAGCAGGCGACTGAACGGGAAAATGATGAGGTGCTTGAATCATTAGGCAAAACCTCCGAAGAAGAACTGATAATGATTAACCATGCTCTTAAAAGAATCGACTCCGATGATTATTTTTCCTGTAGCCTGTGTGGAGAAGAGATCCCCTCATCCCGACTTGAATTACTTCCTTTTACAATACACTGCGTAAGTTGTGCAGAAAAAATAAACGATTAACCGGAGACTCTAAATGTTAAATGAAAAACACGATCTTATTCATGAATTGCCCGAATACCGGGAAACTATTCATAACCTAAAAATAAGTGATAACCACTTTTCCCGTTTGTTTGATGAGTATCATGAAATTGATCATGAAGTTCATCGTATTGAAACAGGCATAGAAACGACATCAGATGAATATCTGGAAAGCAAAAAGAAACAACGCTTACACTTAAAAGATGAATTGCTTCAAATGATTAAAAATGCCTGAATTCTATTTCCTGCAAGTAAACTATCAAGGAAAATAAAATGTATTCGCTCGATGAACTAAAAAAACAAAATAAGGAGATCTCTCAGTTATGTGATGTCTTATCTGTATTAATGGAACAACAATCATTACATAACAATCCTTTTGTTTGTGAATTAATGACACGCTTCAAGAAAGAGGTATGGGTGCACCTGGTATTTGAAGACAATACAATATACGCAGCTTTGCTACATACCGGTGATGAAAAAATCAGTAATATTGCTAAATCGTTTCATGATAGTGCTAAAGAAATTAAACATCGTTTTGCCGGCTTTGTCCGACACTGGTGTTCCATGCCAGGCTCTGACTCAGAACATGAAATGTTAAGTAAGGAAAGTAATGAGATTTTTACTTTGATTAGAAATCGTATCACCTATGAAAATGAGCAAATTTTCCCTCTGGTTGAGCAACAACAATAGAATCAAATTAACAATGAATACAACAGAAATGTGATTTACTGTTTTTCATTTTGTAATTTTTCTCTGATTTCAGTCATATTCACCTGGTAGTCTTCTGCATTACCAAAATCAAGAAAATCAACATAACGATGGTGCACATCCACCAGTTTATGAGCATGTTTAATTGGACACCAATATTGTTCTGTGCGAGCAGCAATTTCACGCGCATAACTAATCAGACCAGTGGCATAACTACAGTAAAGACAATGAAATTTTTCGAATATATTAAGGTAAGCCAGATGCTGATGATCAAAAACAATGTGATTCGACCGTTTCACCAGTGGAACACCATACAAGCGAAAACATACAGACTGATAAACACTGATCCCAATATCAAAAACAAGCAGAGGAATAATCAAACCATAAATAACGGGCCAGAAAGTAAATGTCTCGGACTAACGGTAAGCAGCCAGTAAAACCAGCTGGTTTTTAACTTTTCATGTGCTTTACGTATACTTTTTTCAAATTCAACCCGCTTACCGGCAATCTTATAAGAAAATTGGCTTTGTTGTTCATAAAGCAAAGAACGTAATTCTTCATCCAATTCATAGATTTTATCGACTATTTTTTTTATTTGCTCATTCACAAAATCACCAATTGCATCGTTATCTATACCTGTTTCATATGTTGCATGAATCAGATTAAGCTAAACAATAGTAACTTAAAAGTATTTTATTGCATGATATACTGTACATTATGTTTGGTACGGAACTTTCAACAATACAGTTAATTACGATAGCAATTATTCCCCTTCTATTTGCTATCGTGGTGCATGAAGTTGCACACGGCTGGGTAGCTCGTCAACTGGGTGATGACACCGCCTACCTGATGGGACGTCTCACACTAAACCCGCTTAAACACATTGATCCTGTTGGAACCATTCTGGTTCCACTTATATTGATCTTAACCGTCGGTTTTGCTTTTGGCTGGGCTAAACCGGTACCCGTTAACTTTAACAATTTACGAAATCGCAGGCGAGACACGGCACTCGTCGCAGCAGCAGGCCCCTTTGCAAATTTACTCATGGCCATTGCCTGGGCGTTGATTGCCAAATTAGCCAGCTTGTTGCCAGATAGCATAGCAATGCTCACTTCTCCGCTTATTTTAATGAGTATGTTTGGAATAACAATCAATGCCATTCTGATGGTGTTCAATTTAATTCCAATCCCTCCCACCGATGGAGGACGCATTGCCACTAGCCTGCTGCCACCTCGCCTTGGCTATCAGCTAAGCCGAGTGGAACCTTATGGTTTTTTCATTATTCTTGTTTTACTTCTGAGTGGCGTAATCTGGAAATTACTCGACATAGTAATTCAAATTGTAATGCAACTGATTCAATTTATACTTTAAGTACATTATCGACAGATATAAAAAAACCGGCATATTCTTTAAGAATATGCCGGTTTTTATCATCACTCCACCGCCCACTAAATCCATCTATTAGCGAGTGTCTGTGCGCATTAATATACGATAGAACGTGCCAGAATAATCATTAACAGGAAAAAACCAAACAACGATCCTGTTATCAGCATTAATGTACGTAAAACTTTTGAATCTTCAATATTTGCTTCTGAACTCATAAAACACCTCATTATTTAGTATTGAACAACATGACCCTTTTCTGGCCATTCAAATTTTGGAGGTAGTCTACTGATTTACTTAGGTATTAGATATTCGATAGATCTGATACGTGGATAAGTTAATTTATGAGTAATTTACTAGGGTATTATATAGGCTTATAAAGTAACTTTATTTAAACCAGTCATTAACAGCATCATCATCCAATGACGAGATGTCCTCTTCACTCAAGTTAACAATACCGGCTTCGGGTTCAGCATCAACATTATTCTTTTGCATAACTTCGTTCATTTTTTTATTTTCACCTTCATCTTTCCCTCCGTCTCGCTCAAAAGACTCTTGACGAAAAGCATGCAAAAAAGGCAGGAAATTTTTTTCCGTTAAACAAATAATAACTTTTTCGGGCGAGATATCCATACGTGCATCCCAATACGAAGTAATGGCACGAAAAAAAGCACGAGCAGATATTTCGATTGGCACACCAAAGATACCAGAGCTAATCGCAGGAAAGGCAACGGACTTCCAGTCATGCATATCACACAACTGTAAACTTCGAGAAACAGCCTGCTGAATTTTTCTTTGCTCATCACCCTCTCCCATCTTTGGACCAACCGCATGAATAACGGCCTCATAAGAAAGCAGTCCGGCAGCAGTCATCGCGACCATGCCACTTTCAAGCGTGCCGTGTTCTTTAATAAAAAGATCACTTTCCTGCTGAATAACATCACCACCTTGCTGTGCAATTTGACCCGCGACACCACCGCCATGAGACAAGCTACCGTTCGCCGGGTTAACAATTACATCGACAGGTGCAGCAAGAAGATCCACAACTGTAATAATAAGCTCACGATCACCGAATAAAAATTGCATGGTTTGTTTTTTATTATCAGACATGATTACTTTCTTCAATCAATCGACGAGTCAAGTGCAAACGAACTTCCGGCTCTTCAGTAAGAACATGAAATAAATTATGCGGACCCGTTGCTGCTGCAATGTGTTTATCCAAATCATTTCTAATCTCACTATAGAGTTTTAGAATCACGCGGTCCATTTTATTCAGTGCGTGAGAAAGAGGATCTTTTCGCTGCCGGGCCATAATCGTATCCATACCATCTTTATAATGATCACCCAGACAAATATGCACCGCATTAAATAATGTCACCCAGCCGTTAAACCATAGCATCATATCGATATCAAAAGATTCTCCAGCTGGAGCACCTTGCGTAATCACCTGTTGCAACAAATCTTTTTCTTTAATGGTTTCCCATTCATCCAGTAATGCAGCGCGACCGTAACCATCAATAGTTGAACTGGTTAACAAGACAGGTGCATTTTTATGTTTATCTAATATAAAGGTCACATCCTTTAATACTTTTTCTTTTTCTTGAGACGTGGTCGGATTAGTTTTTAAACGTGGCGAAGGTTTCATATCCACAACCTGCATTTGCAAATCACGTTTAGCCAATTCCTTTGCTAAACGTGCAACAACACCTTTGTTTAATACATCATGTGAAAAATTAAGACTGGTTTGTTTATGCAACAATGCCAGTTGGATCTGATCTGCATACCTGGGATAACACTCAATGATATTGGCAATTTTTTCTACAGGGATGCGTTCAGCCAAAAGTCCATGTTTATCGACATAGACCTCCTGATGAAACTCATCAAAACTAATCTGCAATAACACCATTGCCTTTGGCCATTTCTTTGGTCGTGATTTAATCGCCTTGGCCATACTCGCCATTATTTCATTGGTGACTTCAGGCGTATCCGCAAAATCACCATTTAATAAAATAGCAAAATTTTTAATATGCGACATGGTGCGAATAGCAGTATAAAAATAATCCAGTTGTTTAGTGAGATCACCTCCGGTAAACAACACGCTATCAGCATGTTGATTTACCAGTTCAAAAACTTGTTGCGGATTTTCATTTTTTCCACGCGGCGGGCGCCAGGTAAACATGCAGTGACGACAGGTCTGCGGGCAACCCATTGCTGGAATAATACCGAGCTTACTATAACGCGGTGTCTCACCAGTAAAATCAACATCAGGCAATGCATCCACCAAAGCCAAACGTTGTAAATCTTCTGTTCCCAGCATCCCTTTATATCGGTCACGTTCTTCACGTGCGACTTGCTTAAATTGCACCATGTAATTTTCGATAAACAAACCGAATGACTGCCATATTGAGAACATATCATCCGCAAGTTGTTTCGCATTATTATCACGAAGTGATAATAAATGAAGTAACTCAACACGCTGTTGGAGACTATTATCTGACGATTTAAAATGTTCAATGTATCCATCAATAAATTCCTCAGCCGTATCACACAACAACAGATCCATTAAAAAACCAAACTTTGCGCCGCGAAATGTCTCAAGAACCTGGGGCATGTAATTGATATGCACGTTATGTCGTAACCAAAACCAGGCATAGAGATAACTCATAGGGAAACTAAGCTCGATAGCATCCTTATGACTACCCAGCATTTCGAACATTGCACGCCCACTGGTCAGGCGATTGATTTCATTTTTAAAACGCTGACGCATGCTTGCGAGATAGACAGGTAACAAAGCGTCTTGATCTGCAGCAACCGCCATTTTGCCGCCACCGCTAACAACAGCAACACCATGTACTCCGTTACGATCAATAGTTTGGTTATTTGATAGCATTTAAATTCAGTTCTCATCCGAAACAGAGTCAATAAAGGTTTACCACTATTATATTATACTTGTGTTCGGCAATAAATTGGGTGCTTACCCGGGTAAAGTCAATAAGACCACATTTGCTACATGGATTAAATAAGCTAAAAAATCGAGAATAGCTCAAAATAATATCTGCAGTTTTCAAAATTTTCACCTACAATAAAAACCTATTGCAACAACTGAATATTTTACAATTGAAACCCCCTCTTAAACTAAGGAGATAAGTAATGACAGCATATACTTGTGATGTATGTGGAATGAGTATTGGCACCATGACCTGTGGAAAATGCGGCAAAGAACTGGTTCATAGCACCATAACAACGGATGACGGTGAAACAGTCCATGTATCAGAATGCCCGGATGGCCATGGTAAAGTTAAATCGCCAATGTGTTGCGGTCAGGACATGGCAGCAAAGTAATTAATTACAGCTAAAAATACTGTTCATTGCGATGGCTGCACTTATGCAGTTATCGCAATGTTAAAGCCTGACATAAAAATTGCATATACGGTTCCACATCTGTAAAACATTTTATAACTGATGCCCTAAAGTTTTTACTAACACGCTTTTATCCTCACATAAAAATATACACACTTCAATTACACTACTGACTTAGTTGCTAACCATGGTATGCTTTATATGTCATAATAAATGGATTTTTAATTTAGCCAATGAATAAAAAAAGCACCATCCTCCTTGCCGATGATCATAGTATCCTCCGCGCAGGTTTACGTTCAATCCTTGACAACCATCCTGATTTCAAAGTTATTGCTGAAGCCGATAATGGTAAAGATGCCTTGCAAAAATCCATCGCACTTAAACCTGATTTATTACTCACCGATCTTTCAATGCCTAAAACAAATGGCACGGAATGTATTCGTGAACTAAAAAAGAGGGCCCCCGAAGTTAAGGTATTAGTACTTACTATGCATGCTGGTGAAGAACATATCCATGCTGCGCTCAATGCCGGGGCGGATGGCTATATTTTAAAAGATGACAGTCATGATGAACTCATAAATGCAATAAAAAATATACTTAATGGCAAGACGCACTTAAGCCCAAGTATCTGCAACAACACAATCAATGATTATTTAAACTCGGCTAAAACAAATCAACCAACAGCATCATGGGAAATCCTTACCCATAGAGAAAGAGAAGTTATCAAATTAATCGCGGAAGGTTATCGCAGCAAGGACATAGCCGACTATCTAACAATCAGTATTAAAACAGTTGAAAAACATCGTTCCAACTTAATGAAAAAACTGGATCTGCACAGCGTAAGTAGTCTTACAAACTATGCCACACAACATGGACTTGCAAATCAGGATTGACCCTGATCTTCACTCCAAAATACCTGAACTGTTGTTCCTAAAGATATCTTTGAGCTCATTATAAATTGACCACCTGACGACTCTGCTCTTTCTTCCATATTCTTTAAACCCAGACCGGTGCTTGAATTCCGTTTAACTGCCGCAAGATCAAAACCACAGCCATTATCTGATATGCGTAAAAGAAGACCATTGTTGGATTTTATTAACTGTACAAATATAATGCTCGCAGAAGCATACTTCGCAATATTATTCATTGCTTCCTGAATTATTCTGTAAATAATTTTTTTGTTAGCATCAGATAATTTTGACTCATGAACATCCAACTGTAAATCTACATTTATATTTGTATATACTTTTTTATATTCACCAATGAACCACCTTAACGCCATCAATAACCCAAGATCATCAATAACGGATGGCCGTAAATCAACGGATATACGCCGTAAATCTTTTAAAGCAACTTTAATATTATCAAGAACACTACCTAAAACAACATCGCCCTTTCTTTGTAACGAGGTGTTTTTTGAACCATTAATCAAAGACTCAACCTGAAATTTTAATGCTGAAAGAACCTGGCCAACACCATCATGCAATTCAGTTGAAACACGTTTTCTTTCATGTTCCTGAGAATGAATAAGTTGCTCTGCAAGAAGGTGTAAGCGTTTTTCTGTTTCTTCTTTTAATCGTTCTTGCTCATACTCATATTCATCAGTGACTACTTCATTTACTCTGTCATTCAAATATTTATTTGATTCTAACAATTCATTATCAGTGATCTCACTTATAATAAGCACGGCATAACCACTATCATGATGGTAAATGCCATCTATGTCTCTATTTGGGTAAAATGAAAAACGATATTTTTTACCCGAAATATTATTTGATTCCCATTCTGCATTTGCTTGTATATCAAGCTGACACCAGTCATTAACAGAATCTTTTTCAAAAGCAGGTTTTATTAAATCTAATATATGAACACCACGAACTTTATTAACGTCCCCCCAACCCCACAACTCAATGGTTCTGTTAACACGAATAACTTTTAAATCATGGTCGAGAATAACCATTGCCTGATGTTCAATAGAATCAACACAGGCTTCCCACTCATTCTTTGCAGATAATATATTATTTAATTCTTGATCGTTTTGGATCTTCGAATCTTCTTTATCAGAAGAGTGACTAACAATATCTTCAGAGGATTGACTAATACGATATGAGTCAAGCTGTGTAGCAAGTCCATCTTTTATCAGCTTTAGATCTACGTTTTTCATATACACCCCATTTCAAAAACTACATGCTTTGCGTGCGGACTTAAGTCAAATAAAGCAGCAAAATGTACATACCTTTTAAAGCCAAAGTGGCCAATGAAAAATTAAATCTTATTATTTTTATAATAGCTTATAAATAATATGTGATATAGCTCGAAAAATCAATGACTTATTATAGGATACTTATCCAGATGATACTGTACAAAGCTCTGCGCAAAACCATTTATCATCGTAATATCGGCAGCAAAAACAACAAAGTTAGTATATAAGCTAATTATTACAATATTTTTGCAAGAAATATTTGCAAACTGCGGTTACAAGCTAAAACTGAAACCACAATTTTAGCGCTTACACTTTCCCGTGAAAATAAAAATAATAATGCACATATCACTCACCAGGAATTAGGTTCCTCCAGAGAAGTCATTAGCCGCCTGTTAAAAAATTTGAAAAACAAGGTTACATAGAATTAGATCGCGGCGTTATATATGTTCTTATATAAAATAAGAATTTTTTTCTACTGAAACGTCTAATATTCACCTCAACAGTACAGACTAAAGTTACCCGTGACCAAAACATCTAATTGTGACGTAGGTGGCTGGACTTTTGCAAATAGCCTACTAATATTATTGGTAATTAGCGAGTATGCCGAGATACTACTACGGCGATTCCTGATTAATCACATCATAACAAATTAATAATATGGGGCTCAAATGAAAAAATTTCTCTTTAGCTTAGCTTTCTTACTATGCCAATCTTCTTCATGGGCCCTGGATCTGAAACAGCCTGTGCTGGACAAGATATTTGCCACCAACTATGAAGTAGTTGTCGCCAAGCCAACCACAGAAAGCGTCGAATATGAACGCAAACTTCCACTGCACTTATTGCCTTTCCAGTACCGAACTGATAAATATTATTCTGTAGGCAGTGCATTCCGTATTAGTAAAAATAAATTTGTTTCCGCCGCACATGTTTTTGGATTAGGCAACGAAAGCCAGGATAAAAACATTGGTCTTCGTGACAGCAACGGTAAATTTTACCCTGTCGACAAAATCTACAAGTACTCAAGATCAAGAGACTTTCTTGTCTTTAGCGTAAAAGGAATGAAGGCGGGAAAAGGTCTTAAAGTAAATATTAATTATTCAAAAAACAAGAAAGTCTATGCGGTAGGAAATGCACTGGGTGAAGGTGTTGTTATTCGTGATGGACTGTATACCTCCGATACGCCGGAAGACAGAGAAGGCGAATGGAAGTGGATACGTTTTTCTGCTGCCGCATCACCCGGCAATAGCGGTGGACCATTACTGGATGATAAAGGCAAGGTAATAGGTGTGATATTACGAAAATCCAAAAGCGAAAATCTAAACTATGCCTTGCCAATGCGTGAAATATTAAATTTCAAGCAAATAGCAGAAATGAAATCCAAAACAATGACATATAAAATTGATCTTACCGATGATACACATAGTTTTAAATATCATTACAGTCACAAACTTCCCATGAGCATAAAAAAAATTGATCGTAAGTTACAAAATGATATAAAAGATCTTTTGGACAACGCTGCAAAGGGTTTTTTAACCGAACATAAAACACGATTATTTCCAAATGATGCAGGCTCCGTACCAATGCTTTATAACCGCTTTACCTCGTCCTTTCCAAGTATCCTGATGAAGGGTAGTGACAATATATGGAGCATTCATAAAGCAAAAAATGTCAAAACATCAGATACCGGAAATGGTGGCTGGGTAAAATTTGGTAAAATGGGTGATTTTTATTACCTCAAAGCCAAACGACCAAAAAATATTGATGCAAATAAATATTATTCCGATTCAAAAATATTAATGGATCAAATTCTTAAAGGCATTGATTATCACCGCAACATAGGCAATGAATCGGTAACAATAACATCCATGGGTAAATCAGTTGAGGATCGAATTCATATCGATAGCTTTGGCCGAAAATGGCAGGTAAAAAACTGGCTGATTAAATTCAGCGATCAAACGTTTGTACTTTATGCTCTGCCAACACCAGATGGGTACGCAATGATGTTATCAATAACCGATACCAGCGCTGCCTACATGATGGAAATTGATATAAAGATTATTTTAAATAATCTTTATTATACCTACTATGGCACTTTAGATGACTGGACTGCTTTTCTTCAGCAAAAAAATATAATGCCTGAGTTCATCAAAAATGTATCTATTGATACTGATCAGAAAAGCTATATTCAATATAAAGATAAAAATTTCAATTTCCGTGTTGAAAATAATACCATGAAAATAACTAAAGACAGCGACATACAATTACGCTGCTCTTACTTTAAAGAAAATGGAAAAGTGGTGTGGGCACCTGTCATGATCGCTTTTGGTGAAAACAAACACACCTCTAATTATGCCTCTGTCAGTCGTAACATGAAGCCGCCAAAAACACTCGATGAACGATATCGTAAACGCTGGGGAAATATTATCGAGAAGCGCACTCCGTATAATGCCAAAACCTATCTGAACGAGGAAATGAGCAACATCACGATGATAAGAGCGAATGATATAAATTCTCTGAACGAAAATAATGTAATCTATGCCTTATCCTGGCATGAACAAGGCACTATTGATCACAAGGTAATGGAATCAAAAGTACAAGAGATGAATTCTAACTTTAAGGTATTTGACTAAACTTAAACACTACTTGATTAAACCGGGTGGCAGAAAATTCTGCCACTCTTTTTTAAACTCATGTTAATAAACATTTATACTTAAAATTCATCCCGCTCGTATTCCAGTACTGCCAATGATATATGTTTACCCAGTTCGTCTTTAAATCCAGACCAGCTAAAATAGTCTTGTAGTTTACTTAACATTTTTGGTTTCATTTCATAATCGGCCAGTCCGGCTTCACTGTGTATGCCTACTTCACGGTAAATAATTTTCAGGTAATTCATAAAAGGAATAATGATATTTTTATCTCCGCTCGGCCCATGCCCGGGAACATAGGTTTTTGCACCAATATCAATCGCAAGCTGGCAGGCAAGCGCATTACCCTTGAAGGTGCCATCATCCATTCTGGGTAAACGTTTATATAAAACGTTATCGCCAAGAAACACAACACTCTCTTCTACCACTTCAATCATAATATCGGTAAAGCTGTGTGCTTTCCCGGGTGCATAAATCCTAAACTCTACACCACCCGTTTTAAAAGTATGTTTGTCATTAATCGCTTTATCAGGAATGACTGCACGGGTTCCATCGGTTGCACCAAGGGTTAACTTCGACATAAGCGAAACCCATTGTTTGGCTGCACCATTTTTTGCGCGTTTAATCATATCAGGATGCGCCATAATCATGACTTTTGGAAACGCTTCGGCAAAAGCCTGATTACCTAACCAATGATCACCGTGAATATGTGTATTTAATACATGTGTAACCGGTTTTTGGGTAACGGTTTTTATTTGCTTTAATACCATACGTCCAATCTGCACACTGGAGCCTGGATCGATAACCACCACACCGGTTTTAGTCACAACAAACCCGGGGTTATTCATAAAACCCTGGTTCTTTTTATTCGGCTGTGCCAGTGGTCCATGAATCACATAAGCATTATCAGCTATTTTTTTAAGGGGATAAGCCTTGACCTCTATTGCAGAAATATTTGTTGAAAATACCAATATAAATAAAGCAAACATGTGAAAAAATTTCATTACAAAGCGTTCCTCGGGTTATCGGTATTCGTTTAGTCTTAACCACATTATATAAGAAAATAAGACAAACTTACCCATACCATTATTTCAAAAACTAAATAATAGTTCATACTTGAACTGTAAATGTAAAACAACATATATTAGAATACACTAATATATGGTATATTAAAAACAATAATGCCACATGAATATAAGGAAACTTCATGATGTTCACACTACGCGTTTCTACTTTGATTTCATCTCTTTTAACGATAGCCGCTATCTTGCTTTTTTCTTCCACTCTACAAATAGTGCAGGCAGAAAATGGCAAGTCAAACTGGATTGTCGCTAAATATACCCAGGTTGAAGAAGAACGTATTCTGAATGCCACTGTTGAGGCCGTTCATCAGGCAACAATATCGGCACAAACATCCGGCAGAGTGGTAAAAATAAATGCAGATGTCGATGATACGGTTAGCAAAGGCGACATCCTGATTCAATTTCGTAATAAAGAACAAATGGCCTCATATAACGTTGCTAAAGCAGCTTTCGAAGAATCCGAAGCAGAATATAAACGCATACAGGATATCTATAATAAAAAACTGGTATCCAAAGCTACACTGGACAAAGTCCGGGCGCGATTTAAATCAGATAAAGCCAAGCTTGAGCAATCTTATGAAGCACTGGAAAACACCATTGTTCGAGCACCTTATAGTGGCATTGTTGTTAAACGACATATTGAAGTTGGGGAATTCGCAAATACCGGCAGAGCATTAATGACCGGGTTATCACTGGAAAAACTGCGTGCCAATGTTTCCTTACCTCAGGATTTAATTAATATTGTAAGGCAACAAAATAAAGCTACTGCCATTTTAAAAAACGGTCAACGCCTGGCAATTAGCAAAATAACCATTAGCCCTTATGCCGATACGCAAAGCCATACTTTTTTACTGCGTGCAGAACTCCCCAAAGGAGATTTTTCAATTTATCCCGGGATGTTTATTAAAATTGCCATTGTTAGTGGTGTAAAACAAAGTCTGTTAGTTCCTGCTTCGGCCATTGCACAGCGTAGTGAGGTCAGTGCGGTTTATGTAATGAACAAAAAAAACCGACTCACTTTTCGCCAGGTACGAGTAGGTGCATTCATTCCTGCTTCTAACAGTTATGAAATTCTTGCAGGGCTTGATGATAATGAAAAAGTAATGCTCGATCCTGTTGCAGCAGCAGCACAATTAAAGCTGCAGGAGTAAGATAATGGCAGAGCAACAAGAAAATAATAAAATGGGACTTTCCGGACGTATAGCAAAAAGTTTTTTGCTAACAGAAATTACACCGTTATTAGCAATTATCGCTTTTCTTCTGGGCGTTTTTGCAGTGATGGTAACCCCCCGTGAAGAAGAGCCGCAAATCAATGTTACCTTTGCCAATGTTTTTATTCCTTTTCCCGGTGCCTCAGCCAAAGAAGTGGAACAACTCGTTAGTTTGCCTGCCGAACAAATTCTTTCTGAACTGGAAGGACTTAAACATATTTATTCCGTTTCCAAACCGGGAATATCTATACTAACCGTTCAGTTTAAAGTTGGCGAAGATCGTACCCAGGCCATTGTACGTTTATATAACGCTATCTATTCCAAGCATGATTGGTTGCCTGCAAATCTCGGAACATTGCCGCCGATTATAAAACCAAAAGGCATTGATGATGTTCCTATTGTGACCTTAACATTATGGACAAAAGATCAAACACGTGGCGCACATGAATTAAACAAAGTTGCACACACTATTGAAACAGAATTAAAGCGCGTAAAAGGCACGCGTGATATTTATACTCTCGGTGGTCCAGAACAAGTCGTACATGTATTACTCGATGCAGCAGCAATGGCGGCCTACAATTTATCCGTCGCTGACTTGCGTTCCGCATTACAAGCCAGTAATGCAACACAACCTTCAGGCAACATGGTCAGTAACAATCGGGAAGTATTGGTGCAAACAGGAACGTTTCTTGTCACTCCAGAACAAGTACAAGATCTGGTTGTTGGGGTGAAAGAAAATAAACCGATTTATTTACGGGATGTGGCAAGCATTAAACTTGGCTCTGATCAGCCTGAGCAATATACCTGGTTTGGAACCGGACCAGCAGCAAGCTCCAAAAATATTAATGGCCAGGGTGAATTTCCGGCAGTGACCATTGCCATCGCCAAACAACCAGGTAGTAACGCGGTCAGTATTGCCAATCAAGTGATTGAACGTGTTGAGCAACTCAAAGGCGTATTTATTCCAGAAGGTGTTGAAGTAACGGTAACTCGTAATTATGGAGCAACCGCTGATGCTAAAGCTAAAAAACTTATCGGCAAGCTGGCATTTGCGACTTTCTTTGTGGTGTTGTTGGTGTTCTTTGCTCTGGGTAAACGTGAAGCAGTGATCGTCGGCGTTGCGGTAGTCGTTACTCTGGCGGCAACCCTGTTTGCATCATGGGCGTGGGGCTTTACCCTGAATCGTGTTTCCTTATTTGCTTTAATATTCTCTATTGGTATTTTAGTCGATGATGCCATTGTGGTTGTAGAAAATATTCATCGTCACATGAGTATGGGCGGTAAAAAATTAGTTGATGCTATACCCATTGCGGTAGATGAAGTTGGGGGACCAACTATACTGGCAACCTTTACCGTCATCGCAGCCTTATTGCCGATGGCCTTTGTTTCAGGATTAATGGGCCCTTATATGAGTCCGATCCCCATTAACGCAAGTATGGGTATGTTTATTTCTTTGATCATTGCCTTCGTGGTTACACCCTGGTTAGCGAATAAGTTATTGGCTAATCAACCCGTTCATCATGGAGAAAGTTCTTTTGATATACGTTTACATGGACTCTTTAAACAATATCTTAGCCCGTATTTAAATAAGGAAGAAGGCTCTGACAAACGCCGTAAGCTTGTAATGATCATAATGGCATTAATTATTTTTTCCGTCGGACTGGCTGGCGTGAAACTGGTGGTATTAAAAATGCTGCCATTTGATAACAAGTCTGAGTTTCAAATCGTGGTGGATATGCCTGAAGGTACTTCGCTTGAACAAACCACGAGAGTCGTACGTGAACTTGGACAGTATGTCGCCAGGGTTCCTGAAGTAACTGACTACCAGGCTTATGTTGGCGGAGCATCACCCATTAATTTTAATGGACTAGTACGACAGTATTATCTACGTCAGGGATCACACGTTGCTGACATCCAGGTTAATCTAAGTGATAAAAAATTACGTGATCGTAAGAGTCATGAGATCGCATTTGCTATGCGTGATGATTTACAGGTTATCGGTAAAAAACTTAACGCAAATGTTAAAGTAGTCGAAGTCCCTCCGGGACCACCGGTAATGTCGCCACTGGTTGCTGAAGTATATGGTCTGGACTACAACGGTCAGCTTAAAATCGCCAAACAAGTTCGTAATATCTTTGAGCAAACCGAAGATATTGTTGATGTGGATGACAGTATTGAGGCTGCTGCTGAAAAAATTATTATTAAAGTTGATCAACAAAAAGCGGCTCTATTAGGTGTCTCACAACATGATGTGGTAACAACATTGTCTGCTGCTCTGAGTGGTGAAGATGCGAGTTATTTGCATAGCGAAAATGTGAAATACCCGTTACCTATCAGGCTGGAATTTAGCGTGGCAGATAAAGCAAATATTCAGAGCTTACTGGCACTGCATGTGCAAGGTGCTAATGGTCAAATGGTATCCCTATCCGATATTGTTACCCTTATTGAGACTCGCCATGATCAATCTATTTATCACAAGGATATGTTGCCGGTCGTTTATGTTACGGCTGATATGGCCGGAGATCTGGACAGCCCGTTGTATGGCATGTTCGATATTCGTGGAAAACTATCTGATACAGCACTGGTTGATGGCAAAGCAATAAAACAAACTCTGACCACTCAGCCAGAAAACCCTTATGAATATAGCCTTAAGTGGGATGGTGAATGGCAAATTACCTTTGAAACTTTCCGCGATATGGGTATCGCCTACGCGGTCGGCCTGATTTTGATCTACCTTTTGGTAGTCGCGCAGTTCCGTTCCTATCTTGTACCGCTGATCATTATGGCACCTATTCCGTTAACGATTATCGGCGTTATGCCAGGTCATGCCTTACTCGGTATACAGTATACCGCGACTTCCATGATCGGTATGATTGCCCTTGCCGGTATCATCGTTCGCAACTCTATTCTGTTAGTCGATTTTATTAATCAACAGGTAGACGAAGGTATTCCCTTTGAAACCGCCGTGATTCGTTCCGGTGCTGTTCGTGCCAAACCTATCGTACTCACCGGTTTAGCCGCCATGTTAGGTGCATTGTTTATACTTGATGATCCTATCTTTAGTGGCCTGGCTATTTCACTCATCTTCGGTATCCTGGTATCGACAATACTAACGTTAGTAATTATTCCAATTATGTATTATGCCTTTATGTATAAAAAGATGGACTTGTAGAGGATAAATTTACTGTACCTTTAATAATACGAGATTGTTGAAGAATAAGCCGCAATATATAAATTGTTACTTTGGTCAAGGAAGGGAAGGAAATATCTGCTATGAAGATAAAGTTCTTACCGCTCAGGAATAACGGTCTTACTAGCATCACAGCGCTTTATCAGAACTTGAATATTGTTCTGATTCTTATCTTATTGACTGCGACTGATGCCTGGGCAGAAGACAAAGTATCAGAATTTTTTACATTCACTTTAGAGAATGACATATTTGTAGGCGATGATGATGGCTACACCAATGGTATGGGGATTACCTTTACTAAAAGTCCATTCAAGGAATTCAACAATAATAATCTGCCCCATTGGCTGCATTGGCTGGTTAAAGATCTATATATAAGTACGATGGAACATAAACAGCGTGGCATCGCTCATATGTTTTTCCAACGCGTGCAAACACCGGAAAACCTCAATGAAACAGCATTAATTAAAAACGATGTACCGTACGCTGGATTGCTAGCATGGCAAGGTACTCTTTTTGCCTGGGATAACCGAATCTCTGATCAGCTATCCTTGTATTTGGGTACTGTGGGTCCGAATGCTTTAGCTGAAGAGGCACAAAATGTTATTCATAAACTAACAAAATCAGATGAAGCTAAAGGATGGGATAACCAAATAAAAAATGAATTTATCTTTAAGGTTGAAGTTCAAAGAATCTGGAAACTCTATCACTCAAACGATAATGGCTATCAATTTGAGATACTTGGCCTGGCTGGTGCAGGTATTGGCAATCTTGAATCTGCAACAAAAGCAGGATTTGCCATAAGATGGGGGTCTCATCTGGAGTCTAGTTTTCACTCATTTGCATTACAAGCAGACAGGCAAGTTAATCCACTTGCCATATCTGTCAATAATGATTTCTATCTGTTTCTCGGGGGACGGGTTGGTGTGGTATTTAACAATATTTTAATCAATGGCAATACTTTCGAAGACAGTCACTCAGTTCCCCTGGAACATTATCAAAATCAAATCGCGGCAGGTGTCGTATGGAATTTAGGGCCTACTGCTTATGTTTTCCAAATAACATCCTTAAGTTCCAGAACGAAACTCACAAATGAACGAGAAAATTATGGTGCGTTAAGCATTACATTTCGTTACTAGAGTTTCAGTTACAATTCTGGAAATTGCGGATAATTTCCAGATTTTTTATTTCGTAAGGCCCTTCATTTTTTACCTGTTTTTTTATTAAATACCTTTTCTATATTGGGTGCTGGTTGAAGGATAAATATTTTGTTTAAGCGCATTTATTGAATCAGAACCCCCTCTAAGATGCTCTTCAAAAAGCTTAATTATTTTTGCTTTGTCTATGTCTATTTGAGTATTGGTTTTTATATCTCTTAAATCAATGAAAAAACTGGAAAAAATATCGGGAATATCATTAACAATATCAGTATTTAAAAAGTTAGTTTCATTATAAACAGTGTGATACCCACCTTTTTCCTTATCAATGAAATAAGAAACATCTTTTAAATTTGTAATAGATGAGGATTTCTCACATCGTTGAATGCATTTGTCATCAACGATATTTTTCTTACAGCCGGAAACCTGATGAAACATACACGCTATAGTGGTCATTAATACAATCGGGTGAGATATACTATAGGTTAGTTTAAAATTATCAGGCTTTTTTATTATCTTTATCTGACTTTTATTTATCTCATTTGAAATAAAAGCACCATCACAATTAAATTTTTCTTTTAAACATAACAAGCTATAGGAATTAACCAGATTCATGTAAGGCCCGGCTATCCAGGAAATGTCTTTTTCATAAGCCGCATAAGCTATGCCAGTATTGTTGGTAACAATACGTTCTGGCTGCACCTGTTGCAGAAACTCGACTGCCGCACTGTAATTTTCGCCGATTAAAACAGCCGGAAACCAGGGAATTAATCTTTTATTATTGGTAAAAAGTTCAACAAACTGTCTGAGTTTGTTTTTAAAATGATTAGGCAACTGGAAATAGATATCCGCAGAAGTTTCATCACAAAGATGTAAATCTTCTTTAGACGAAATCAACAACGACAAAGAAGGTGTGATTTTTTTGTCATCTTGCTTTTTCAAATGGGGAACGTCAACATGGCTAACAACTTCTTTTCTGCCATTCAGTTCAAATAAAATTTTATTTTTTATTAACGTGAGTTCTTTATAAGGTATAAACAGATCGCTTTGAAAACCATCTAAATCTAATTTCTCAATAAAATATTCAGAATCATTTAAAGGCTTAAATCTTTTTAAGATCAGCTCATTATCGATGCTGCCAGAATTACTTTTATTTGTATCTACATTTACAAGCGTGCTGTCTGAAAGCACAATAAATGACGTCTCAGGTGTATTAACAGATACATTTAAACGCTCACCCTCTTTCCCGGAAAGACTAATTGCTAACGGCGCTTTTTCGATACTTAGCTGTCCAATTCGTTCTTGAACATTCATGATGATATCTGTTTTAATAGCATAAAGTTCTTGTTTGGCGATTGATAAATTTTTGTCCCACTTTGCTTCTGCATTAAATTTTACTTCAGCGCCAAATTTTACTTTAGCTCGATGTATCGCAGAGTTATCACGCGGACTATCGATAAAAATATCCCGACTAACATCACCCTGCAAAAATGAGTTTGAAAAATCACGGTTAAATACATTTCGCAGATTACTGTTATCACCAGTTAACTTTTGTTGCACATAAAAGCTCTGCAGTTGTTTTCTCCATGTTTCTACTACCGTGTAAACATAGTGATATTTTTTTATTCTCCCTTCAATCTTTACGGAGTCAACGCCAGCATCCACTAGTACAGAGATATCCGAAAAAGCAGAATTGTCTTTAATATTAAGTGGAAAATTTTTACCTTCAGCCGTGGTTAAATATTCATCTCGACAAGGTTGGCTACATTGACCACGGTTACCTGAGTTACCGCCAGTAACCGAGCTCATATAACAAAGACCTGAAAAAGAAATACAATTTGAACCGTGAACAAACACTTCTGTTAAAATATTATGTTTATGTGCAGCTGAGGTTAATGCGGTTATTTCATTAATATTTAACTCACGTGACAGATTAACGCGAGTCGCATTCAGTTTACTTAAAAACTTTATTTGACCTTCATTATGCGTCGTCATCTGGGTAGAAGCATGGATATTAAGAGAAGGAAAGTATTTAGATATTAAATAAAAAACACCTAAATCCTGAATAATGATCCCATCAAGCGATGTTTTCGCTAATTTATTGAGCAACTCTATTAATGCAGGAATTTCTTTCTCAACAATTATGATATTAAGGGTTAAAAATACTTCACAATTATTCTTGTGCGCAAGCCTTAAAATTCCATTTAGCTCTTTAAGCCCTATATTTTTTGCCTGACTTCTCGCATTAAATCGATCAAGACCACAATAAACAGCATTCGCCCCCGCAAGAATAGCGGCTTTAATAGAATCCACATCTCCACCGGGTGCCAGTAATTCAATTTCTTTTTTCATGACGCGATTATACTTAATTATTTCTATTGTTATTATTATTTTTGAGAAGAAATACCATTGGTAAAGTAATATTAGAAAAAGAGTGTTTTGGCCTTAATTATCACGAATTTTGTGACGCAGTTATTAAAGTCCGCCACTCCGGTACCGATACTCAATATATAAAGCTAAATTAAACCTATATTTATAAAGGAACAAAAATGAAAAATCCTGTTTATGGCCCCAGTGTTGGCACACATCTTGGCAAACCGATTTATAAATCAATTGAATCCGATGGTATTAAGTATGATTATGACCGAAAGGCAGAATGTGATACGGATGGTTGTCCACTGCAACAACTGGGTAAAAATGAACTTTTGTTTAATCCGGGGCTAATATACAAACAAGCATCTTAAGACGTGTTATAGCGAGATTATTTTGTTTCATTAATGTTTAAAATACATTAGAACAGTATATTCAACACCCACATCTTCAATTAATTGTAGGGTGTAATGCTAAATTCATGCACATCGTCCATATTCATAAAGCTTTGTGCAAGTCGACGAAAATTTTTCAGCTCCCAGGTTCGCAGAGTTATGTCATAACTAAAATATTTACCTTTATCCCCAAATTGGTAACCCGCTTCAAACGACTTAATACCATGCTCATCGATAAGGGCACGTAGAGAATCTTCATCTGCATATTGATTACCAGACAAGAAACTAACCGAAAGTTGCGCATACTTCGTACTAGGAATTTTTGATTCTATCCAGCGAAACATCGATAAGGTAATCAATGTTATAAGAGTGGAGTACAAAGCCGGCTCATAAAAACCCATACCAATAACGATTCCTATGGCGGCAGTTATCCAGATAGATGCTGCCGTAGTCAATCCCCTAACCGTTAAACCTTCTTTTATAATAACGCCAGCACCAAGAAAACCGATACCCGTCATAATCCCCTGAGCCATACGCGTAGGATCCGTTCGTATCGTATCAATATATTGCGTTGGGATAAGTTGCCATTGAAACGACATAAGTAGCATTAACAAAGAAGATGAAACACACACTAAAGTATGAGTACGAAAACCCGCTTCACGACCATGAATGGCACGCTCCAGACCAATGGCACCTCCAGCCAGGAGGGCAAAAAACAAACGCGAAAGAATAAGAGATGTTTCAACTTCCATTTTTAACTCCTATACTAATAAAAATAATAACTTATAAATCTATATTAGCAAAAAATGTATTTTGCCTCGATTTATTGAATTCTGCAAAGTTTTTGCTCTGCCCTTTTAACATATAATTTAACTAATGTTGCGGAAGGCAACAATATGCCTTATCTTTAATACATGTTTATATTTCAAACCATAATCCAGCCATTGAAAACAATAATGATTTTGTCATTATTGACTCAGGGATTTTGTAACAATCTTTATGCAAATGAGGTAAATACACATAACCCACCTTCCGGTAAAGACATTAAAATAGAAAAAATAAACAAGGCTATTAAAAAGAAACTGGATTATTACAACCAGACTTTCCCCTATATCCAATTCGTTCATTTAAAAAATGGTGAGTGGGAAAAGAGCCTCCAAGCTCTTGAGCTATTTATAGGTTATCAGGCAACCAGTCTTGATTATGAACACCCCAAAGAAGTACGTGAAGATTTGTTATATGCCACCGTATCAAAAATTCAGATGATGTTGATTAATAAAATCACTTCATCTTACTTATTTAAAGTTGGTGAAATGCCGGTAGCATCAAAACCACATACATGTGTCATAACCCTTGATCCCGCCACAAACGTTCTAACCAATCAGGTAGCAACTCAATATTTTATTGATTTACCACTAGAAACTTTAAAATCTCTACCAGAAAAATCATACCTGGACAAAGATCAACACCTTGATTTTATAATTGACCATGAAGCTTTTCATTGCCTTGATTCATTCCACTATGGTGGTATTCCCATGTCAAAGAAAGATTTTTCAACCCGATATGATACCTACAAAAGAGAAATTCAGGCTGATATGTTTGCGATAGCCATGCACATGCGTCGTAATAAAAAACTTACACGCTACGCAAATAATATTATGACCGCACGTGCTATGACTTTACTCAATGGTGAACCACAACATGATAGTTCCAGCGCTATGCAACTGATGATTAACTCAGATGAAGAGAAATTTATTCATACTCAACCAACAGAGCTGGTAAAGAAAGTGAAACAACTATATAAGACTATTGCTCCGAGTTATGAAGAATATATAGATTTTCGGGTTGCGGCAATTGAAGTTATTGGAATACTAGGAATATCAGTTAATGAATATGAGAAGCCGTTTAAGCCTAAAGGGCACAAACCTGACAAGGAAATTATGCAAAGACTCATGAAACAATCTTTGGATAATTTTCAAAAATATATTGGCAAAGATTATTCATTACCTATTCATAAGTAAACGATATCTGTCCCATTTGTTTCTTAAAAACATTAAAGCTGGCTGACTTTATTCAGCATTTCTTGTGCATGACCATCGGCGGTAACGCCATAGATAACATCTACAAGTACACCGTCTTTATTAATTAAAAAAGTTGAACGTACAATGCCCATTTTTTTGATACCGTTCTTTTCTTTTTCTCGCCATACACCATAAGCCTGACAGAGTTCACCCGATGTATCTGCCAGCAAATCCATTTTAAGGCCAAATTTATTAATAAAATCCTGATGACTTTCACAAGAGTCTTTACTGACACCAATAACTACGGTATCAACCTTCGCAAACTTACTCGCCAGTTGAGTGAACTGATTCGCTTCAATAGTACAACCCGACGTATCATCTTTTGGGTAAAAATATAAAACAACATTCTTATTACCTTTATAATCAGACAAGTTGATTGTTTTATTATTTTGGTTGACTGTACTAAAAGCTGGCGCAACCTGATTTCTATCTAACATAATTTTACCTTAATATTATTGGTTAACTCTTAGTCTTCAGAAGTAAAACCAAATGCTTTATCATGAACATAAACTAACTTACAGTCTTCAATATATTTCGCATCATGAATTCGCCCTGCCTTAACATAACCGGTATCACCTTTATTAAGGACAACTTCTTTCCCATCAGCGACAAGTCCATCATTTGATTTTGTATAGAACTGAATCGACATTCTGCCTTCAATAACCACAGTCATATCATCACCAGGGTGTGAATGAGGTGGCTCTTCTGAACCCGCTTCCCAACGCTCTAACATGACTTCTGCACCATCAGGATTTGTTGGGTAGGTCGTTCTAAGGGTAAACCCTTCAGGTGTATCAGGAACAGAAACGTGGTTGTTCCAAACATTGCTGTTCTCACTCGTTACTTTTTTTGTGTCACTCATATTAAAACCTCAAGTAGTGCATTCATTATTACTTTTATATTACAGATTAATGATTATATCGTATGACATATTAAAAATTAACAACGCTATAATTATGTTTCTTTCTAAGGAGCAGAATCCTTTAATTTCATAAAATATTTACTCTGAGCCTAAACACCAGACTGGCTATTTTTTTGTTGCCCATTCTACTTCAACAGCTTAAGCTATTATTCATGTATCTTCCTCAATTAGGTAACTTATAAGAATGAATGTAATACAGGCGTTAGGGGGTCTTGGCCTCTTTCTGCTGGGCATGATTATCATGACGGACAGTTTGCGTAATCTGGCAGGAGATGCCATGCGCAAGTTATTGCTTCGCTTCACTCATACTCCATTATCGGGTGCAATTACCGGTACTGTTGCCACGGCTATTTTGCAATCATCCAGTGCGACGACTGTTGCAACAGTAGGTTTAGTGGGTGCAGGCTTAATGGGTTTTGCCGAATCGCTGGGCATTATCTTTGGCGCTAATATTGGCACAACGATCACCGGTTGGTTTGTCGTATTACTTGGTTTCAAACTCCAAATTGGTTCAGTGTTAATGCCGCTTATTTTAGTAGGCGCATTATTACGTTTGTTTACTAAAGATCGATGGGCAAATATCGGCATGGCTATCGCGGGTTTTGGCCTGATATTTGTTGGTATCTATTTAATACAACAAGGTATGGTTGACGTACAAAAACTGGTCACGCCTGAAAAGTTTCCCGCCGATACTTTTTCTGGTCGTATTCAACTTCTATTAGTCGGCATTTTATTTTCAGCGGTGATCCAGTCTTCCAGTGCCGGAGTGGCCGTAACATTAACCGCATTACATGCAGGTGCGATTAATTTTCCACAAGCAGCAGCATTAGTCATTGGTATGGATGTCGGCACGACGGTCACTGCTGCACTTGCCACTATTGGCGGTACCGTAGGCTCACGTCGTACCGGTTTATCGCACGTGATGTATAACTGCTTTACCGGGACAGGGGCATTGTTCCTGATTACGCCTTATATACTTTTATGGCAATGGTTAGGACCGGATATATTAAAGAATAATGCAGAAATTGTGTTGATTGCTTTTCATACCAGTTTTAATACGCTGGGTGTGATGATTGCTATACCGCTGTCACATCAGTTTGCCCGCATGATGGAACGCCTGGTACCCGAAACAGAACCGGCTTATACTCGTAGCCTTGATAAAGCACTTCTTCATGATCCTGCATTAGCACTCACTGCCGCGCAATCGACACTAAAAAATGAAGCTATCGCTTTATTAAAGCACATAGTATTTTTACTCGGTGACATGACAAACGGTCGTGAGAGTAATCTAATTGAATTAAAGTATGAGTTAATCAAAACACAATCTTATATTGATAGCATTGATACGAGTGTTCACAAAGATAAACACCACGATTATTTTATTGATATTTTTCATGCAATGGATCATATCCAACGATTACATGACCGTTGCCATGAAGATAAAGGCAAGGTAACTGACTTAAAATATATACAAGATACAGAATTAGATCGAAAAAGAGTGGCAAGCGTGTTTGTTGAAGTCGTTAATGACCTGAAAAACAATGATTTTTTAGCTGCAGCTGAACGCACTAATGATCTTGCTGCTAATATTACTAACCGAGTGGAAGAACTACGCCATAGTATTATGGAGCATGTTGCCGATAATCGTATTAGTGTTGCACGAGGTAACGCATCGCTAGATGCAGTACGCTGGCTTGATCGGATTACTGGACACGCCGCGCGCTTAAGTCATTACCTTGCGGCTACATAACTACAATCCTGTCTTTTTTTATAAATAAATCTTAGGAGAATATAATGAATAAAAATATGAACAAAGCAAAAAACTATCTGCTTCTGCAATTCATGTCATTATTTATAGTCATGTTACTGACTGGCTGTAGTCCTTTTAATATAGGTCATGATTTTGATGTGCAATCTTTTGAGAACATCGCTAAAGTAGGTAAAACAACCAAAGCTCAAGTGCTGAATAAAATAGGTAAACCTAAAAGCACAGGAATTGCATTAAACAAGGATGGGGAACGTTTAGTAGAGTGGATCTATTTTCACGCCACAGGCAAGCTGACAGGAATGGATGATGCTCAGTTAAAGATGCTTCAAATTCGTTTTGACCAGAACGGTATTATGCGTAGCTATAATTGGAGTAATAGTAATAAAAAATAAAAAACTGGTTAAAACTTTAAAAGGAGATCCTATGTTTAAGTATATAAGCAAAACCCTGTTATCCGGCTTTATTACTTTGTTACCAATCATACTTACCATCTATCTGCTCTACTGGTTGGGCATTTCCTCTGAAAAAGTTATGGGCGATGCGCTCCGTTATCTATTACCAGAGAACCTCTACTTTCCTGGCCTCGGTATGCTAACCGGCATAATAATAGTTTTTATGGTCGGCCTGATGATGAATGCCTATCTGATACGCAAGTTATTTTCGTTTGGTGAACAAGTACTCTATCGCCTACCGCTGATTAAACCAATCTATCGTGCATTTCGTGACTTCTTCGACTTTTTCTCACCCGACAAGGAAGGTCTTGGTCAGGTGGTATCGGTTAATTTAAACGGTATGGAACTGGTCGGTTTTGTGACACAGGAAGATGAGCAACGGCTCCCTCCATCGTTTCGTGATCGCGATAGCGTACTAGTATATCTACCAATGAGTTATATGGTTGGTGGTTATACGCTTCTGGTTCCGCGTAGTGACATTCGTCCATTACAGATGAGTCGAGACGAGGCAATGCGATTTGTTCTGACTGCAGGGATTACCGGGTAAACTTTAAAGGGCTCTGATCCCATTTATTATTGAGCACTTTAATTATTGCTAATATTTTAAAATAAAAATATCAAAACAAGTAATGCACGATGTATTCCGATTGCTTCAGTCATCATGAATATCTTCTTCATCTGTAATGAGTGGCACAAAGGCAACACCAAGTAATGACTCGGTATGTGTTGCTCCCTCATCATCTTTAGTCAGTAACATCAATTCCTGATACATGTGGGGTAAGCCAATAGGAATAACCATACGCCCTCCTGGTTTAAGCTGTTCAATAAGAGAAGGTGGTATATGGTTCGCAGCAGCGGTAACAATAATGCCATCAAACGGTGCTTTTTCTTGCCAACCCATATACCCATCTTGATTTCGTATTTCTATATTGTCATAACCTAAATCTTTTAATCGTTCTCCGGCAGATTCGGCAAGCTCTTTAACTCTTTCAATGCTATAAACTTGTTTAGCTAGCCTGGAAAGAACAGCAGCCTGATAACCCGACCCTGTACCCACTTCCAGAACGATACTCTCCGCTGTGAGATCCAATAGATCTGTCATTAATGCGACAATATAAGGTTGAGAGATAGTTTGACCATAACCAATTGGCAAGGGACCATTATCGTAGGCAAAAGGCAGATATTGTGGAGATACAAAATTTTCACGA
>JAUWUS010000099.1 GCA_030617815.1 Gammaproteobacteria bacterium | reverse complement strand
TTACCGGCAGATGTCAAAGGTGAAATCTACGAAGGCTTGTTGGAACGTAATGCACAGGATGTAAAAGGCGGTGCTGGGCAATACTTTACTCCACGCCCGTTAATTCAGGCGATGGTAGAAGTGATGCAACCCAAAGCTACTGATACCGTGGCTGATCCTGCTTGTGGTACAGGTGGTTTTTTATTAGCTGCACATGATTATATGGCAGCACAAGCTAGCTCTAAAAAAGAACAACGTCATCTTAAAGAAAATGCTTTACGCGGGAATGATATCGTTGATAGCGTGGTGCGTTTATGTGCGATGAACCTATATCTACACGGTATTGGTGGTGATGAATGCCCGATAAGTGCAACGGATGCATTAGCTAAAGAGGTTGGGGGTGATCGTGTTGATATGGTCTTAGCGAACCCACCTTTTGGTAAAAAGAGTTCTATTACTGTCATTAATGAAAAGTCAGGTAAAAAAGAAACAGAAAAACTCACTATTGAACGTGAAGATTTTTGGGCGACGACTTCAAATAAACAGCTCAACTTCGTGCAACACATTGCTAACATGTTAAAAATTGATGGTAAAGCCGCAGTGGTTGTACCTGATAATGTGTTATTCGAAGGTGGTGCAGGTGAAACAGTACGTAAAACATTAATGGAACGTTGTGATTTACATACTATATTACGATTACCCACCGGTATCTTTTATGCGCAAGGTGTAAAAGCAAACGTTATTTTCTTTGATGCAAAACCAGCATCTAAAACGGCTTGGACTAAAAAAATCTGGATCTATGATTTCCGCACTAATGTTCACATGACATTAAAAACCAAACGTTTGATAAAGAGTGATTTTGATGAGTTTATTGAACTTTACAAAGCAGATGATAGAAGCAAACGTCGTGAGTCTAAAAAGAACGAACGCTGGAAATCATTTAAATATAATGAGTTGATTGCAAGGGATAAAACCAATTTAGATATTTTCTGGTTAAAAGATGATTCGTTAGAAGATACAGAAAATTTACCTGCACCGGAAATATTGGCTCAAGAAATCGTAGAACAACTTGAAGCTGCTTTAGAAGAATTTAGAAGTGTGGAAGGAGTGTTGGCAGGTAATGGCATTGAGTAAGAATATACCAGTTTAGGCATTTTTTATAAAATTATCATGTTTAATCGTTTGGCCTGCAAGCCTGATATTAGTAGCATGGTTTATAGAAAAAAGTATCGATAATAAATTTTTAGAATATAATTTTTGGCATTTTGCGAGTGTTGTGTTATTAGTAAATATAGCGTATGACCAATTTAAATGGATAATGAAGCTGGAAAATACAGATAAAGTATTAAATTGTTTGCTACGATTAATATTTTATTCGTTTATTGGAGTAGCACTTGCGGTTTTGTACGTGGTTTTGCCAGCCATCTCTAACCATTATGTTAGTAGTGATCCACTTTGGTTAGTAGCGTTGCTAGTTGTTTTAATTGCACTGAATTGGTGGGCGAAACGTGTCACTGAGCAGTTATCTGATTTAAGTAGTGCTTCTTAATTGTGGTATTTTGTATACACTTATGATTTATATTTTAAATGGTGGTTTTAAATGAGTAGCAGTTTTAGAGAGAAATATTTAGAAGCTTTAAAAACATTTGATGATTGGGTCATCGTTTCTGAGTGGGCAAAGCGATTTGGTGAGCTACATCCAGACTTATTAGAAAAAGCCAATCAAGAAGCTGTAAACCAAGCTCATGATACGACAGGTCTAAGAGAAATTGCAGCTAGAATAAGTTCTGTTATAAGTAACGGGGCATATGATAATCAGATTGAAATTGACACAAGTGAAAGACCTAGAAAGGTACGGTATATACCGGAGGAAAAACGTGTTGAACATGATACTCATGAAATTGAGGAAGATGTTGCACCTCTGCGTCGTGATGAAATAGTTAAATTAGCAAACGATTCTATGGGACAGCTCGATAAATATAGAATTGCTGAGTTTGAAACCATATCAAAGCAACTTAAACAGTATTTTGGATTAGAATTTGAGGTAGATCATTCTGCGGCTTTGTTGAATAAAGAAAATCCCGGTCAACATCATCCAGATAATCTTCAACTTATTTTAAAAGCGCATAACGGAAAAAAGAATAATGCTAATTGGGAACGATTTTCGTTAGAAGAACAAATTGAATATATTGAAACAGCTATTAAACTTCAAGGGATCGTAGCTTCGCGATTTAGTATCGAAATGGAAAATAATGTTTTAGATTCTTTGATTGGTCGTCTGAAAAAAGTTTATTGCTGAAACAATTCTTTCTAATATAAGAATTATGTACTGAATTGTTACTATCACTTAATAAACACCTAAATACATGCTTGCATTCATTAAAAACTGGCTAAACCGCCGTATCATTAATAACTCAACCATGACTCAACATGATTGGGATGAGGCCTTTTCTTATTTGCCTTTGTTAAAAGGTTTTTCTGAATCTGAAATTAAAAAACTAGAAGAACTGACTATTTTATTTATGCACCATAAAACCTTTGAAGGGGCGAAAGGGTTTATTGTGACTCCTGTCATGCAACGGGTTATTTCTTTGCAAGCGTGTTTGCTGATTTTAAATTTAGGCTTAGAACGCTATGAAAACTTTGTCACGATTATTATTTATCCTTCGGGTTTTATTACTTCAAGAATGGTGACGGATGAAAATGGGGTAGTGGATAATGATCGGGTTCATACAATGGGTGAAGCCTGGAGACGTGGCCCGGTGATCCTGGCATGGGATGATTCGGAAATTGCAGGTAAAATTGATGGTAAGAACCTGGTGATTCATGAGTTTGCTCATAAACTGGATATGCAAAATGGTGTGGCGAATGGCTTTCCACCACTGCATTCAAATATGCGGGTGAATGACTGGGTTAAGGCCTTTACCAAAGGTTATGATCATTTTGAACGCAAATGTAATGGTGATAAGTTATATGGCATTTCTTGTTATGGGGCGACGTCACCTGCGGAGTTCTTTGCGGTGTTCAGTGAGGTTTTTTTTGAGCGGCCTGCGGTATTAAAGAAACATTATTCTGATATTCATGATTTACTTGAGCTATATTACCGGCAAACACCAATAATACGTTTGGCTTAAAAAGGGAGTGGAGGGGATCAATTTAAATCACCCCACCCTAGCCCTCCCCTTGAAGAGGAGGGAAGTATTTTGTACTTTATGATAATGTTTATCAAATGAACCACGTAGTCACCATGATCACAATAGCAGAACAATTTCCTAAAACGGCAAAAACAATACAACTGTTGTTAGTGGTGACGCTGTTGTTGTTTGTTGCCGGTATTTTCTTACCGATTTTGACGATTACAAAATTATTAGTTGTTTCAAATGAAGTGTCTATTTTGACCGGGCTGTATCAGTTGATTGAAGAACAACAGTATTTTATTTTTGTTGTGATATTTTCATTCAGTATTGTTTTACCTACATTAAAGCTTTATTACTTATTTTTACTCTCGGCCAGTAAAGCAACAGAAAACCAGGCTTACTCGAAATACCTGCATTTAATGCATCGCTATGGGCGCTGGTCAATGCTGGATGTTTTTGTGATTGCGATTTTAATTATGACGGTTAAGTTAGGCGCATTAGCTTCTGTGGAAATTGAACCCGGTATGTATTATTTTACCGCGGCAGTGTTATTGTTGATGATCATTACCTCGGTGATGGTAAAATTGGAAAGTAAACTGGAACGAACGCCTAATGATGAATAGTCAAAAGTGAAGGAGAAGTCATGGCTGGCGGTATTTTAGCAATACTTGATGACGTAGCAATGCTACTTGATGACACTGCTGTCATGAGTAAAGTGGCTGCAAAAAAAACGGCTGCTTTGTTAGGGGATGATCTGGCGGTTAACGCAGAGAAGGCCACGGGTTTTCATGCATCCAGAGAGCTGCCTGTGATTTGGGCGATCACTAAGGGGGCTTTACTCAATAAAATTATTATTTTACCTGTCGCGTTTTTATTAAGTGCCTATATGACATGGTTGATAGTGCCTATTTTGCTACTGGCTGGTGCTTACCTTAGTTATGAAGGAGCAGAAAAGGTTTATGAGTGGTTTACACGCCCTCATAATCATAAGCCTGCTGCGAGTGAATCATCCGATACCCAAGAGATATTGCATTCGGAGGCAGCCAAAATTAAGGCTGCGATACGGACAGATTTTATTCTCTCTATCGAGATTATTGTTATCACTTTAAACACGGTAATAAGTCAGTCTGTTCCTATTCAGATAATGGTCGTTAGTTTTATTGCACTATTGGCCACCGCTGGCGTATATGGTGTGGTGGCACTTCTTGTGCGTATGGATGATGTCGGTTTGCACCTTATAGAACGCGCTAAACTTATGAAAGGACTTATTGCCAGGGCTTCACAATTTACAGGTGAGCTATTGGTCAATGCATTACCAAAAGTTATTCGTTTGCTGGGGATTATTGGCACTATTGCCATGCTTCTGGTTGGCGGTGGAATGTTTGTTCACAACATCGATGCCATTCATCACTTCATTTCAGTTCTTCCCGTGTTGCTTGCTGACCTTGTTGTTGGGCTGGTCATTGGTATGATATTAATGGCTTTAATGCAGGTGATAAAATCAGTTAGGACAAGTTAACTTTTAACAAAATTAAAGGGTATTTATTCGAATAAGTTATGACATCTATCAACCCTACATCTGAATCCATTCGCGATCACCATTGCAAACGCGCCCTTTGGTGGTATGTCGCGTCACTCTTGGTGATATGTTTTAGTTTTTTCATGGCGGCGAAGTATTATCCGGGCGGATTCGATTGGTTCTATACCGTGGCCTCGGCCCTGGCTTCACAAAAACACAATCCAACCGGCAGCGCTTGGTTTGCAGGTGGCTTGAGCTTGTCGATGCTGTTGCTGTGGTTATACGTGTCATCAATAAAGACAAGCCTGAGTGCACTTCTTCCTTCGGCGGATTTTGCCATTACTGCGATACGTTTTGGCCTGGTCTGTGGCTTCTTGCTGGGTGCAGAAAGGCTACTCATTTACGATTTATCCTACCGGATCGACAAGGCGCATGAAGGCCTTGCGCTTTTTACATTACTGGGTCTGTATGTTGGTGTTATTGGTTTGCTTCTGCAGTTCATGCATTGTAAGAAAAGCAGTATATTTCCTGTGTTACTGATCTTGAGTCCGTTAGCAGCCATTGGAATTGGCGCGTTGTTGCTTTATCTTGAGCAGCGCGATGTGGGTTGGGTGGATACCAACTGGCGGGAAAAGGGCATACCATTTTGGTTAAGCTTCGCTTTTTGGCAATGGCTAGCTATTGGTTTATTATGGACTGGCCTGGGTTTGCTGTATGTTTTTAGCAGGAAAAAACAAGAACAATAGGTATACTAATTAAAATAACGTAAGGTTGCTAATGTCTTCTTCTCGTACACGTTTTGTGCTGAATAACCCGCTTCAATTTATTAAGCAGGTTTTCAATGGTTTTCGTGCTAACCAGGGCTTCCTGTTATCCGGTGCGATTGCCTATTATACCTTGTTGTCGATTATTCCTATGATTGCGTTAATACTGGTGATGTTGTCGCAATTTCAGGATCCGCAAAAATTACTCGAGGTGTTACGTGAATACCTGGCGTTAGTGACACCGGGACAGGTTGATGTGGTGGTCAATCAAGTTGAAGTCTTTCTTCAAAACTGGAAAGTGATTGGCATCTTAGGTTTTGCTTTATTATTATTTTTCAGTTCATTTGCTTTTACCGCTTTGGAAAATGCTATGTCGGTGATCTTTTATCATCGCTTTTATATTAAACGCCGCCGTTTTCTTGTTTCAGCAATCATTCCATATATTTATATTTTATTATTGGCCCTCGGTTTACTGTTGGTAAGTATGGTCAGTGGGTTTTTACATTCGTTAAAGTTAGAGTCGCTCGACTTGTTTGGCCAACAGTGGTCACTGAGTAATATGGAAACGATTTTGGTTTATTTACTTGGCGTCAGTGGTGAGATTATATTGCTGACCTCTCTTTACCTGGTGATGCCAGTGGGTCGTTTGTCAGTACAGCATGCGCTGATTGGTGGAATCACGGCAACCTTATTATGGGAGCTGATGCGACACTTTTTAGTTTGGTATTTTTCAACGTTATCGTTAGTTAATGTGATCTATGGTGCTTTTACTACTTCAATTATTATCCTGGTGAGTTTAGAAGTGGCATCGATTATTCTTTTGTTAGGTGCGCAGGTGATCGCGGAATATGAGCGTATTGGCACTGAGCATAAAAGGAATCATGGTTTGCAGAGTGAGGAAGGTGAGTAAACAAAT
>JAUWUS010000060.1 GCA_030617815.1 Gammaproteobacteria bacterium | reverse complement strand
ATAACTAATTCATCACATTCGTGACGTAAAAAATCAATAGCAAAAATATGCACTGGTCGGGATTCACGTTCAACCACAATACCTTGATGTGCCAACTTATACAGGGGTTGGCCCTCAACTTTTAATGCTGAATGCATGGGTGGTGTTAGATCAATATCACCAAGGAAAGGAGCTATCGATTCTTCAATTTGTTTTTTAATGTAATTTTAAACCGGACGCGTTTCAATTACTTCACCTTCGGCATCTGCTGAAAAGGTTTTAACACCTAACTTAAGTGTTGCAAGATATCTTTTATCAGCATCCAGTAAAAAACCGGAAACCTTGGTTGCTTCACCTAAACAAAGTGGCAATAAACCCGTTGCCAAAGGATCAAGGCTACCTGTGTGCCCTGCTTTCGCGGCTTTATATAAACGCTTAACTATTTGAAGAGCTCGATTTGATGTAATGCCGAGTGGCTTATCGAGTAATACAATACCGCTAATGTTGCGGCCTTTACGACGACGTCCCATTAATCCTATTCATCCTTTGGATCATGATTTTGATCTTCATCATCGTTATCACTCATTCTATTTTCAGGATTTTCCATTCCCATTGCTTTATTAATTAAAGCAGACAAATCATTACCATAGGCAATAGATTCATCGTATTTAAAATGAATATGCGGAACAATACGTAGTTGCATACGTTTAGCAAGTTCATGACGGAGAAAACCCGCAGCACCTTCTAAAACTTTTAACGTATCTTCAATCGGGTGATCTTCATCTAACGTGGTAAAAAAAATATTCGCATGTGACATATCACGACTTAACTTCACCGCAGAAATGGTCACCAAACCAAGACGAGGATCCTTAATTTCTTGCTGAACAAGTTGCGCTATTTCTCGTTGAATTTGTTCACCAACACGGCGTGTGCGACTGAAATCTTTAGGCATAATAGTTAATCGTATTTAATTGAAAAGACTTTATGGTTGAACCATAAAATTTAAAACTCACTTAAGCCATGCCGAATAGCATGACTTAAGTGAATCTAACTTAAAGAGTTCTTGCTACCGAAACTCTTTCATAAACCTCGATTTGGTCTCCAGGTTTAACATCGTTGTAATTCTTAACACCGATACCACATTCCGTACCCGACTTAACTTCTTGCACGTCATCTTTAAAGCGACGTAATGATTCAAGTTCACCCTCGTAGATAACCACATTATCACGTAATACACGAATTGGGTTGCTGCGTTTAACGGTACCTTCCGTCACCATACAACCAGCAATCGCACCAATTTTTGGTGATTTGAAAACATCACGGACTTCAGCAAGACCCACAATCTCTTCTTTGAATTCAGGTGCTAACATACCACTCATTGCACCTTTTACTTCATCGATTAGATCATAAATAACACTGTAATAATGAAGATTGATACTTTCTTCATCAATCAAACGTTTGGCGACGGCATCCGCGCGCACATTAAAACCAATCAAAATAGCACTCGAAGCCATGGCAAGGTTAGCATCAGACTCCGTAATACCACCAACACCACTAGAAACGATAGTGACTTTAACTTCGTCCGTTGATAGTTTATGCAAAGAATCAATAATGGCTTCGGCAGAACCTTTAACATCCGTTTTTAATACGACATTAACGGTACTAACATCCCCTTCTTCCATTTGATTAAACATGTTTTCAAGTTTGGCCGCTTGTTGACGCGCCAATTTAACATCACGACTTTTAGCCTGACGGAACATCGCAACTTCACGTGCTTTTCGCTCATTGGCAACCACTGTTGCTTCGTCACCTGCTCCTGGTGTTCCTGACAAACCGAGTACCTGAACAGGAATAGATGGACCAGCTTCCAGTAACTCCTGACCATGTTCATTCATTAAAGTACGTACCCGACCATACTCAAGTCCAGCTAAAAGAATGTCGCCTTTTTTCAAGGTACCTTGTTCAACTAATATTGTTGCAATCGGACCACGTCCTTTATCCAAACGTGATTCAATAACAGCACCTTTTGCTGGTGCATCTTTAACGGCTTTTAATTCAAGAACTTCGGCAGTTAACAAAATCGATTCAAGTAAGCCATCAACGCCTTCACCAGTATGAGCAGAAACATTAGTAAAAATAGTATCTCCACCCCAGTCTTCAGCAATCACACCTTCCTGAGAGAGTTCGTTTTTAACGCGATCTGGATCAGCGCCTTCTTTATCAATCTTATTGATTGCAATAATAATCGGTACATCGCCTGCTTTAGCATGTTGAATAGCTTCGCGTGTTTGCGGCATCACACCGTCATCCGCCGCAACAACAACAATAACAATATCCGTTACACCTGCACCGCGTGCACGCATTGCAGTAAAGGCTTCATGTCCCGGAGTATCCAGGAAAGTGATTGCACCATTCTCAGTTTCTACATGGTAAGCACCAATATGCTGGGTAATACCACCTGCTTCACCGGAGGCCACCTTTGCTTTACGAATGTAGTCAAGTAATGAGGTTTTACCATGGTCAACATGACCCATAATGGTAACAACTGGCGCACGTGTTACAGCTTCACTATCTTCAACAGACTCTTGTAATGTTTCTTCAATCGCGTCGTCATTAATGAGTTTATAAGTATGACCCATTTCTTCAACAACAAGCGCTGAAGTTTCCTGATCCAATACCTGGTTAATGGTTACCATTGAACCTAGATTCATGAGAACTTTAATAACTTCGTTGGATTTAACACTCATACGTAGAGCAAGATCACCAACAGTAATTGTCTCAGGTAGTGCAACTTCGTGGACAATCGACTCTGTTGGTTTTTGGAAACCGTGTTCTTCTGTCGGCGCAACGATACCGCCACGACGTTTTGGTTTTTTCTTCCTGCGGTTACCTGACTTACCCGCATTAACATGTAATTCTTTACGGCCATAACGAGTATCGGCTTTATCCGCTTTTTTACCTTTGCCGCGTTTATCTTTATCAGAACTCGAAGCATCGGCCTGTTTTTTTGCTTGCTCTTTTGCTTCTTTACGTGCAGTTTCTTCAGCTGCTAAACGCGTCTTTTCGTCTGCTGCTGCAGTTTTTTTACGTTCTTCTTCATCAACGACTGCCTGGCGTTTTGCTTGCTCTTCATCTTGCTGACGTTTTACTTCATCTTCTGCCGCTTGTTTTACCGCTTCAATTTCATCACGCTTCGCTTTTTCTTCTGCAATGCGCTCTTCTTCTTCTTCCTGAATCACGCTGCGTTTAACGTAAGTACGTTTTTTACGCACTTCTACCGTTACTGATTTATTTTTACCGTGCGTACCCGTAACTTTCAGCTCACTGACTGACTTACGATTTAAAGTAATCTTTTTTGGTTCAGATGTCGTACCTGCTGACTCATGCTTAGCTTTTAAAAAGCTTAACAAGGTCATTTTTTCTTCATCTGTTATCGTTGCTTCTGCTTTACTAACTTTTACGCCAGCTTCTTTTAATTGTTCAAGCAACCGATCAACGGAAATGCCTACAACATCAGCAAATTGTGTAACACTAACATCTGCCATTCTTAATACTCCTACCCTCAGTAACTATTCGTTACTGTAATTAACCGTTATCTTCTTCTGCAAACCAAGGCGCACGTGCTGTCATAATCAACACACCCGCTTTCTCTTCGTCCATATCATCAATGACCATCAGTTCATCAATCGATTGTTCCGCTAAATCTTCCATAGTAATAATTCCAATTGCGCTCATGTGATAAGCCAAATCAGAATCCATACCATCCATTTCTAATAAATCTTTTGCCGGTTCAACAGCAGTGAGATCTTCTTCTGAGCTAATGGCGCGCGTTAATAGGACGTCTTTAGCTCGACCACGTAACTCTTCGATCATGTCATCATCAAACTCTTCAATCTGCTGCATTTCACTCATCGGTACATAGGCCACTTCATCAATACTGGTAAAGCCTTCCTGAACCAGAATAACCGCCACTTCTTCGTCGACATCAAGTAAATCCATGAAGACTTTTTGTGATTTAGCGGCCTCTTCATCACTTTTTTCATCCGCTTGCGATTCTGACATCACGTTCAAAGTCCAACCGGTTAAATCACTCGCCAGTTTTACGTTCTGACCACCACGACCAATCGCTTGTGATAATTGATCTTCCGCAACCGCGATATCCATTGATTCAGAATCTTCATCAACGACGATTGATTCAACTTCCGCCGGCGACATAGCGTTAATGACAAATTGCGCAGCAGTATCATCCCAAAGAACAATATCAACACGTTCGCCCGATAATTCATTTGATACGGCTTGAACACGCGAACCGCGCATACCCACACAAGCTCCGACAGGATCGATGCGTGGATCATTACTTTTTACTGCAATTTTTGCTCGCGAACCCGGATCACGTGATGCGCCAATAATATCAATCAATTCTTCACCGACTTCAGGCACTTCAAGTTTGAACAGCTCAATGAGAAATTCAGGGGCGGTACGACTAACAAATAATTGTGGTCCACGTACATCAGTACGGATTTCTTTTAATAAACCACGAATACGATCACCAGGACGTACTGACTCACGAGGAATCATATTTTCTCTTGGCACAATCGCATCGGCATTACTACCTAAATCAAGAAAAACATTGCCGCGTTCAACACGTTTAACAACACCCATGACAAGCTGACCAATTTGCTCCTGGAAAGCTTCCGCTACCATAGCGCGTTCTGCTTCTCTTACCTTTTGTACAATAACCTGTTTAGCGGTTTGCGCTGCAATACGCCCAAATTCAATAGAATCAACCTGCTCCTCAGCAAAATCTCCTAGCTGCATTTCTGCATCTTCAAATTGCGCCGCACTTAATGTTGTTTGGCATTGAGGCAAATCCATTTCATCATCTGCAACTACTTCCCAGCGACGAAACGTATCATAGCTACCATCTTCATGATTAATTGCTACACGAATATCAATATCGCTATTTTTATAACGTTTCTTGGTCGCAGTCGCTAACGCAATTTCAATGGCTTCAAAAATAACATCTTTAGCCACGCCTTTTTCATTGGACACTGCATCAACAACCAGTAAAATCTCTTTGTTCATTATCCTCATGCCTCTATCAAAACAACACTCTCTTGTGTTGCATATTCCTGGTTTTAAAATTCAGGATTTAAAAATAAAAACTGTCTACTTTACTAAATTTATTCCTGGTAACTTTACAAGTCAGCAATAATATTAGCTTTATCAATATCATCTATTTGTAATTGAAAAGTACTGTCCGAGTCAGCATCCTTAATATTGATGTCTTCACCTTCTACACTTTCAATCAAACCTGTTATTTTACGTTTTCCTTCAATTGCGTGGTACAACTTAAGCTTTACTTTACTGCCCACGAATTGTTCAAACTGTTCAAAGTTAAACAGGGGTCGGTCAATACCCGGCGATGATACTTCTAAAGTAAATTGCCCCTTAATCGGCTCTTCTACTTCAAGTACCCCACTTACCTGATGACTTACGCGCGAACAATCACTTACCGTAATACCGTCGGACGCATCAATGTAAATTCGTAACACCGTATGCTTTCCCATTGGCAGGTGTTCAACACCAACTAACTCATAGCCTAAACCCTCAACCGCGGGTCTCAATAATTGAGTTAGCTTATCCTGACGACTATTCGACATTCCGCGTCTTTCTTCCCCGTTAGAAAACAAAAAGTGGGCTCAAGGCCCACTTCAAAAATTCAATATATCGGATTGGATTATAACACTATATAGTTGAAGTGCAATCCAATAATCTCTAAAATTCGCTGCTTTTCCACCATAACAGTGACAATGCTTCCATTGTCCTGATATTCAAGTCTGGAAAATAGAGTTTATTTACCATGGCAAGGTTTATTGATTTTTTAAACTATATCGACACCTTACAATTTATTTTCGCCTCTGCCCGGCCTGAAGTAACTTACATTCTCATAATACGATTCCAGCTTATTACCCTTATCCCAGCCTGGTAACCCAAGTAATGGAAAAGGTGATAAATCTTTTGGTTTTTTATACTGTTGACCTGCAATAAACAATTTAGCCAGCTCTTTGTCTATCCAGCGAAGTTGTTGTTGATTCGTTTGCTGCAATATATTTTCATTAACATGAAATAAAATACAATTTGCCGTCATACCCACATAAGGTTCCAAACCTTTTTCATACAACGCGTGTCCAAAGGTAATGAATTTTAATTTTTCTGACAATTCATCACGCCGCTGCCAAAAAAGTTCTTTCCACTTAAAATCACGGATTAGTTGTAATAACGAATTATCACTGCATAAAATAACCGCTCCACCTTCATCAAATAAAGACAACATATTTTCAATTGCGGAACGTCGACCTAAATCCGTTTCCTTTTCTATACGCGATAAAGCCGCAGGAATATGAATGGCATTGATGACTGCTTTGGTTTCAGGAAACATGAACCAGGTGAGAAACTGAAAAAAGTCATGCCAGTTTTCAGTGCGCGTTTGAATTTCACCTGTTAAGTAAATACGTGGTGCATAGTGCTCATTAAAATGCCCTGGCTTACCCTCCTGTTGGACAATTTTTAAAGCCTTACCGCTTTGGGTAAGAATAGGATTAGGTAACGAGGATAAAACAGCTTGATAATCCTCAAGGCTCGGCCAACATTCTTTAAAGTCTGAGAATTTTTCTGCCCACTGGTTTAATGGAGAAAAAATAGGTGAAAAAGATACAAAATCTGCATCCCACTTCTGACTTAAATCGATATTCCGAGAAAACATAACAAGCCTACTTACGGTGCAAGACGTTCATTACACCAGTCATCCGAATCATTTTTCGAATAAATGAATCGGTCATGCAAACGACTATCTCGTGCTTGCCAAAATTCCATTGTTTCAGGTTTTATACGATAGCCTCCCCAAAACGACGGCAAAGGAATATCACCATCAACAAATTTATGTTTCATTTCATCAAACATTGCATCAAGTAATGCGCGGTTTTTAACAACCTTACTTTGATGAGAAGCCCATGCACCAATTTGACTGCCCCGTGGACGGGAAAGAAAATATTTAAGTGATTCGCTTGTAGGGATTTTTTCTGCTGTTCCAACGACCTTTACCTGACGCCCCATTGAATGCCATGGGAAGAGCAAACTCACTTTGTTATTTTTTTCAATATGCTCTGCTTTTCGACTGGAATAATTGGTGAAAAATATAAAACCTTTTTCATCATAAGATTTCAACAAAACGGTACGCTGCCAGGGTTGGCCATCCTTATCAACCGTTGCCAATATCATTGCGCTTGATTCCGGGATATCCGTTGCACAAGTTTCAGTATACCAACTTTCAAATTGTTTAATTGGATCAGACTGCAAGCCTGAACGCTGCAAACCTTCAGCCATTAATTTTTCACGTAACTGGGATGTTTTCAAATAATCTGTATACATAGTAATTTTATTTTTGCGGCATCAAAGGATTACAGTTTTTAACAACTACTTTCCCCTGCAACATATTTCCTTTTGAGTATTCATTAAAGTAACAAGTATTTGTTTTTGGATCATAATTCTCAATCCATAGATTCTCGTCTTTCCATGTTGCACCAATATGACGCTGCCCTGCTGGCACCGTTAATGACATTACCCCACCGTATTTTTTGACAAATATTTGCTGGAAATGAAAATAATATGCCGTCCAGCCAATAACAAATACTATACCCGCAGCAATAAAGGCATATTTCCACTGTTCAATTTTATGTCCAATAAAAACCAACGAGGCAATAATTAAAGCAAATACGGTTATCCAATATAAATAAGTAATCACAAGATTATCTCCTGATATCATCACAGCAAAATTATAAAGAGTATTTTAAAGCAATACTATTCTGTTAAACTAGCTACTCACTCAATACCAATTATAACCCTATCGTATGTCTTTAAGCACAACTATCATCTTAAGCACACTAAATGCACGTTACATCCATGCATCTTTAGGCTTGCGTTATTTACTTGCTAATATGGGTGATTTACGACCACAAACCCATCTGGTTGAGTTTGTCATTAATAGCCGCCCAATCGACATTGTCGAAACTTTACTACAAAACAATCCTGAAATAATCGGCCTGGGTGTATATATATGGAATGCAAATGAAACATTACAGGTCGTGAAGCTTCTTAAAAAAATCTCACCCGAAACAATTATTATTTTAGGTGGGCCTGAAGTGAGCTATGAGACGGAACAACAAGAAATTGTAACTCTGGCGGATTACGTTATCACTGGACAAGCTGATATTGCCTTTAAAGAAACTTGTGAAAACTTATTAAACAACAAAAAGCCATTACAAAAAATCATTAAAGCACAACCCTTCAAACTTAATGAAATTAATTTACCCTACGATGAATATAGTGATGAAGATATAAAAAACAGAGTTATTTATGTCGAAGCCTCCCGTGGCTGCCCCTTCAAATGTGAATTTTGTTTATCCTCTCTGGATAAAACCGTTTACCCCTTTGAGTTAAATTTATTTCTTGGTGAAATGCAAAAACTCTTTGACCATGGTGTACGCAGTTTTAAATTTATTGACCGTACTTTTAACTTAAAAATTGATACCAGCATTCAAATCATGGAATTCTTTTTAGCGAAAATGCAGGAAGACAAAGTTTACCTGCATTTTGAACTCATTCCCGATCACTTGCCCGAAAAATTAAAATCAGTCATACAACGCTTTCCGGAAGACAGCTTGCAGTTTGAAATTGGTATTCAAAGTTTAAACCCTGATATTCAGGACATCATTAGTCGCAAACAGGATAATAAAAAAGTACAACAAAACATGAACTGGATCCGCAAAAATACCCAGGCACATATCCATGCTGACTTAATTATTGGCTTGCCAGGTGAAACTATGGATAGTTTTGCCAAAGGCTTTAACGAACTGGTAAAAATGGACCCACATGAAATCCAGGTCGGTGTGCTTAAGCGCTTACGTGGTACACCGATCATTCGTCATACTGATGAGTATGATATGCGTTACAGCCCTACCGCACCTTATGAAATATTAAGTAATAATATTATTGATTTTAACACTATGCAAAAATTAAAACGTTTTGCACGTTACTGGGATATGATTGCTAACTCTGGTCGTTTTAAACACAGCAAATCTTTTTTGTTAGGCGATGAACCTTTTAAAAATTTCTTAACCTTAAGCAATTGGCTTTACGCGGAAACCAATCAAACACATAACATTGCTTTACCTCGTCTGTTTAATTTGCTTTTCAAATTTATGACAACAATGTTAAAACGAAACGAACAGCAAACAGTTGAGTTTCTTTTAGAAGATCATATTGTTTCCGGTATTAAAGGTCAGCCAAAGTTCATGCTGCAAGCTAAAGATAAAATAACTGAACCGTTTAGTCGTCGTTCAGAATCAAGACAAAAACGCCATCAAATTAATATTCAGGAGTAAATAACTATTACGCTTTAGGCATTTCCTTAATATACAAATCATGTTTGCTGTATGGAATTTCAATCCCTTCCGCATTAAAGCTTTTATAAATAGATGTATTAAGAGCATCAAGCACCCGCCCGCGAACTTCAGGAATTTCTACCCAGCATAAAAGCTCTATATCCAGACACGAATCACCAAAAGATCGAAAACGCACCCGCGGTTCAGGATCATCACACACTTCTTTTTCATTTGTTGCGACCGCCATTAACAATTCTTTCACCTGATCAATATCCGCTCCATAAGCAACACCGACTTTCACATTTAAACGATATTTTTCATGCGGCCCACCTGACTCATTACTAATCCGTGTATTACCCATCACCGCATTGGGAATAGTAATTTCTACATCGCCGCGGGTTAATAAACGTGTACTGCGAATGCCGATATGAGTCACTTTGCCACGCTCACCGCTATCTAACACCACGTAGTCACCAATTTTATAGGGGGAATCCGCCAAAATAAAAACACCGGCAAAGAGGTTGGCCAATGTATCTTTGGCCGCAAAACCGATGGCAATACCCATGATGCCGGCGGAAGCAATCCATGCGGTCATGTCGATATGCCAGGAAATAAAAATTAAATAAACACTCAGCACAAAAATAATAATATATGCAAGATTTTGAAATAAAGGGCGAGTCTGTGCTCTGATCAGCGATTGCTCATGCGCATTGATACTCATCGCTCTTATAACAATAACAATCAGCTTCAAAGTAAAAGCACTCCACGAGACAATCAGAATAGTCGCAACCAATGACTGCGCAATGTCGTATGAAGCCGCTGATAATTTAAGCGGAACGGTCGCGATTAAAAGCCCAAGCAAAAATAACGTCCAAAAAACCGGGCTAGGCAGCAAACGATTGATTTGATCATCCCAATGTATTTTTGTTCGGCGGGTCAACTGTGCAATTAAGCTGGTTAAGACGTGGCTAGCAATTTTTGCCAGTATTAAAGAAATACTCAAAACAACAATAAAAACAGCAAAAGGATAGTCACTGAAAAAGCCAAGAACAGGCTTCATTGAAGAAAAGGCATCCGTTAATACGCTGGATATTCCTGCAGGATTTACCTGTTCGCTCGTTGGGGTAGCTGCCATAAAGTTAATTCAACCGTTTTAGAAGTCTATTTTAAATTTATTTTAACCAAAAAAAACCCCGTGATAAACACAGGGTTTCTTCAAACTACAAATGTAAAAGTCGCTTAGACAGTTACGTTTGTTGCTTGTGGGCCTTTTGGTCCGTCTTCCACGTCGAAAGTCACTTGTTGACCTTCAGCCAGTGTACGGAAGCCTTCGCTAGCAATCGCAGAGAAATGTACGAATACATCTTTACTGCCATCGTCTGGAGTGATGAAACCAAAGCCTTTAGATTCGTTAAACCATTTAACGTTACCAGTTGCCATATTGAAATTACCTCATAAAGTATTAAAAAAATGTTACAAATCTTACAAGGAAATTAACAGGATAAAACGTCTGACAAGAACCAGTAGAATGTAGCGATTTGAATTGTAACCCCTTTTATTGAAAAAAACACTATATTCGCCTTATAAATCAACTATTTTCTCTATAAATTTACCTTACCAAAGAGCAATAAACCCTTAATTATTTTGAAGTTATTTCACTCTTAGCCCCCTATTTTGTAAAACTTGCTATATAATGCGCGCTCAAATTCTGGTGCGCATCGGTCTGCACCTTTTTAAACGCGGTAAATCATTTTAGATTCACCTCGAAACACGCTAGATAAGTTTTCGCCTAAGACCGTCCCAAACTTAATGTTTTGGGTAGGCCGATCCTCATAATTTGGAGAACATTTTCTCATGTCATTTGACTCACTCGGCCTATCAGCCGAAATACTTCGTGCTGTATCCGATAAAGGCTACACCACTCCGACTCCTATTCAACTTCAAGCGATCCCTCTTATATTAGAAGGACGCGATTTAATGGGGGGTGCACAAACGGGCACAGGTAAAACAGCCGGTTTCACTCTACCGTTATTACAAAAATTAATGGATACGGCTAAACCACACAAAGGCCGTCGCCCGCTTCGTTGCCTGATACTCACGCCAACGCGTGAACTTGCTGCACAGGTACATGAAAGTGTGCAAACTTACGGTCGTAATCTTCCGCTTAAATCGATGGTCGTTTTTGGTGGTGTTAGCATCAATCCACAAAAAATGAAGCTCATTAAAGGTGTTGATATTTTAGTGGCCACACCTGGTCGTTTACTGGATCACGTAAGCCAGCGTTCAGCCGATCTTTCAAATATTGATATCCTGGTTCTTGATGAAGCTGATCGCATGCTCGACATGGGATTTATTCACGACATTAAAAAAGTACTGGCTTTATTACCTAAAGAAAAACAAACATTACTTTTCTCAGCAACCTTCTCAAATGATATTAAGAAGCTGGCTAACAACCTGCTGAATAATCCTGCTCTCATCGAAGTTGCACAAATTAATACGACAGCTGAACGCATCAAACAGGTTGTACATCATGTTGATAAAGGCCGTAAACGCGAGTTGCTTTCTTTTTTAATTGGCTCAAATGACTGGAAACAGGTTTTAGTTTTCACCCGAACAAAACATGGTGCCAACCGTTTAGCTGAACAGTTAGGAAAAGATGGTATTCGATCCGCAGCAATTCATGGCAACAAGAGTCAGGGGGCACGAACAAGAGCACTGGCTGATTTTAAATCAGGCAAAGTACGCGTTTTAGTTGCAACCGACATCGCTGCTCGCGGTATAGATATCGACCAACTTCCTCACGTGGTGAATTTTGAATTACCCAATGTTGCAGAAGATTATGTTCACCGTATTGGTCGTACCGGACGTGCCGGCAATGAAGGTGAAGCAATGTCTTTAGTTTGTGTTGATGAACTAAAATTATTAAAAGACATTGAACGTCTTACCAAAAATGAAATTCCTAAAATTGCGATTGAAGGTTATGAAGTGGATCCATCCATTAAACCTGAACCGATTCAAAATGGGCGCGGTGGCAGACAACAACAACCAAGAAGACGTTCTGGTGGAAATAATGCTGGACGAAAAAACTCTTCCGCTAGAAAATCAAATGGTAATAAACAATCAAGTGATCGTTCTTCTGGCAATAAATCTGAATCTCCCTGGGGAAAAGCAACGGGCAATAAATCACGACGTAACAATAGTCAAAACCGTTCACAATCTGGCAACCGTTAATATATAGCTTGATTTAGTCACCATGAAAAAAATTGCTATTTTTGTTGATGTACAAAATATCTATTACACCACACGTGATAGCTATGGCCGTCAATTTAATTATAGGAAGTTATGGCAACGCTTAAGTGCTGAAGGTGAAATCGTTTCGGCGACCGCCTACGCAATTGCACGTAATGACGATTCACAAATAAAATTTCAGGATGCACTGAAACATATAGGGTTTGAGGTGAAACTCAAACCTTATATACAACGCAGTGATGGCTCAGCTAAAGGCGACTGGGACGTTGGCATCACCATTGATGTGATGCAAATAGCAAAAGATGTGGATACTGTTGTGTTACTTTCCGGCGATGGTGACTTTGATATGTTATTAAAAAAAATCAAAGCAGATTATTCTGTGAATGCAGAAGTGTATGGCGTACCTGCACTTACCGCAAACTCACTCATCAATGCAGCGAGTGTGTATCACCCTATTGAAAAAGATTTATTACTTTAAACTAAACTTAAAACTGGACCATTCCATTGATTACAACAGCAAATATCACCATGCAATTTGGGGCTAAGCCCTTGTTTGAAAACATTTCAGCTAAGTTCGGCAATGGCAACCGCTATGGCTTAATTGGAGCCAACGGTTGTGGTAAATCAACATTCATGAAAATACTCGGTGGTGAGCTTGAAGCCACATCGGGAAATTTTTCAATCGATGTAAACGAAACACTTGGCAAACTTGGTCAGGATCAATTTGCATTTGAAGAATATACAGTAATTGATACTGTCATCATGGGTGATGCTCCCCTTTGGGGAGTCAAACAAGAACGTGATCGTATTTATTCTTTACCTGAGATGAGTGAAGAAGAAGGTATGAAAGTCGCTGAGCTTGAAGTTGAGTTTGCAGAGTTAGATGGTTACACCGCAGAATCGCGTGCAGGTGAATTATTATTAGGTTTAGAAATTCCTGAAGAACAACACACTGGCTTAATGAGTGCAGTTGCACCGGGCTGGAAATTACGCGTATTACTTGCCCAGGCACTGTTTGCTGATCCTGATATCATGTTATTAGACGAACCGACGAATAACCTGGACATCAATACCATACGCTGGTTAGAAAATATTCTTAATGAGCGAAAAAGCACCATGATCATTATTTCGCATGATCGTCACTTCTTAAACAGTGTTTGCACTCATATGGCTGATTTGGATTTTGGTGAACTACGTCTCTATCCTGGTAACTATGATGAATACATGACTGCCTCCACGATGGCGCGTGAACAATTACATGCTGACAATGATAAGAAAAAAACACAAATAGCAGAACTACAGGCCTTTGTTAGTCGTTTCTCTGCCAATGCATCAAAAGCAAAGCAAGCAACATCACGTGCGAAAAAACTAGAGAAAATCGAACTCACCGAAGTGATTGCTTCGAGCCGAAAAAGCCCATTTATTCGTTTTGATCAAGATAAAAAACTTTATCGTATTGCTCTGGAAATTGAAGACATGAGTAAAGGTTTTGATGATAAACCATTATTTGAGCATCTAAACCTCTTAGCCGAAGTTGGCGAACGTATCGCCATCATTGGA
>JAUWUS010000124.1 GCA_030617815.1 Gammaproteobacteria bacterium | reverse complement strand
TTGGGAAGTTATAGATTTCAGCATACTCGGCCCTGCACTTGTTGTCGGGTTACTGGTGACCTTAACGCATGTACCGTTAGGTCAACGTGTATTACAGCGTGGCATCATTTTTCTTGATCTTGCCATCGCGCAAGTTGCCGGACTGGGAATTATTATCGCCTACAGTTTTCACTTTGATCCTGGCGGTTGGCAAGTTCAACTGATCGCGTTCAGCGCAGCAGTTATAGGCGTGTTATTACTTCACTTCACCGAACAACGCTGGCCAAAAATACAAGAAGCCTTAATCGGTTCACTTTTTGTTTTAGCCTCAAGCAGTAGTATTTTGTTACTGGCAACCAACCCGACAGGTGGCGAACAATTAAAAGAACTACTTGTTGGTCAAATTCTTTGGGTGAGCTATGAACAAATCATTCCTGTTTCAATTTTATACGCTCTCATACTGGGTTTATGGTTTAAGTTTTCTCAGCAAGCTTCATCACTACACTTTTATATCTTGTTTGCGTTAACCATCACCGCATCAGTACAACTGGTTGGTATCTACCTGGTGTTCGCAAGTTTAATACTGCCCGCGTTGGCTATTCGAAACATCTCAAAATTTACATTGGGATATGGTTATCTCATCGGTGTAACAGGTTATTTGTTTGGACTTATATTCGCCGCAGTAATGGATTTACCGGCAGGGGCAATGATAGTACATAGCATGGCAATATCGGCACTGGCTATCGGCTTCCTACTCTCAAAACAAAAGTAAAAAAGTAAAAATAAAAAAGGGCGATTAACTCGAAAGTTATCGCCCTTTTTAAATGAAGACTAAAAAAGATTATAAAATCATGTCTTTAAAAAATCCTTTGGCACCTTTTTTCATAAAATAGTAATTTTTAACATTGTGTCGTTCCAGCGTGTATTGCAGCCAGCGAACTTGCTTACCTGTTTCATCATAAATGTAGAGCATTCTGTCTTCTTTAACCGCTTTTTTCAGATAGTTAGCTAATTTGGCTTCATCATCCATACTTGCCCATCTTTCAATACCGATAAAGAATCCTACGCCTGCACGTTGATACACGTCCCGGACGTCCAGAATCATTCTTTGACTGGCTGGAGTAGCACGCGCTTTTTCGGTAAATGCTTTAGGCTTTAACAAACGTGACTTAAACGCTTTTTTGGGAATGATCTTTTTTGGATCCATTGGGCTAACACCCTGTAATACCGCGTATTTTGGGTATGTCTTGGCCCATTCAAAAATACCGGCATCGTAGGCATAAACATTTTTCAGGCCTGCTTCAAGAGCCTTTTTTGTCGCTTTGTAAGATTTATAACAGGTACGACCATTACAATAGAATACGATGGGTTTACTGGTTCTTTCACGCAGCGCTTTCACCATATCAGGAAATTTTTTGCTGGAGACGGGGATATTCACTGAGCCCTTAACGTGAATAGTTTTAAACTCCAGTGCAGAACGTGCATCGACAATCATAACCTTGTTGAAGTCTTTCAATAAGTCAGCCTTTTGGTAAAGAGCAACTTCAGGATACTCAGCACGTCCGGGAAAGCCCTTGTCACTGGCAAAAATAGACATTGAAGAGAACAACGAAAAAAGAATGCTGACACTTAAAATTAAATTTTTCATACTACAACCACCATAATCTAAGAAAATACTAAATTAATAAAATACTAAAGTAGCGTGTATCGGCATAAAAAGTCTGTGCTTTAGGATACTTAACTCTTTTTTTTAATTGATCTGGATCAATTATTCGCTGAATAAAAAAGTAAGGGATTTCAATAGGTTAGCAAACCCGCCTGGCTTGTAAGGTTGCAATATCAAGGTCGTTTTCCAGCACCTTGAGGCTTCGACCGCTGGTGTAGGAAAGGCTGTAATAAAAAAGCCCAATGGTGGTGACCATCAGGCTTTATTACGGTTTGGTTCGGGAGTTGTTAGAGTTTTTTGCCCGTTGAAATACTTAACCAATTTATAACATGTTTACCGTCAATACCGCCTTTCAGGCGTTTATAGGTACCATCGCCATTCGATACCATCGCGGCACATCTATCCCCATTACCAAAGTTGACGCAATGCAGGTTGTCTTTAAAGAAGTACGTTCCTTCCTGAACATCACCCTTCCAGTTACGAGTGGCAGTGCCATCAGCTTTAAAATACGCGGTGAATTTAAAACCTTTTATCGCATGCTCACCATTTACGGTGTTACCGACGATAATCTTCTTAATCGCGTCAGCAGATAAGGCATCCGCTGCATTTGCGCTAAAACTTGTTACTAACAATACAGCAGCAACAAATATGAATAGTTGATTTTTCATTACATTCCCCATGGTTTTATTATTGATTGAAAATAGTATTCTGGACATTGTAGAAAATATGTCAATACGGAATAGCGGGTAGTTACTTCTTGCAATAAAAAGGCCTATCAATTACCGTGAACATTCGACCGCCGGGGGTGCTTAAAATAGCTTCTGATTCCGACATTTTCCCTCTACCTTAGGGAGAGGGTTAGGGTGAGGGGATTAAAATTAAGCTGAGATACACCCATTAAACTGACCTGATCCAGATAATGCTGGCGTAGGAAAGGCGAAATGAACACCCCCCACATCTTAAAAACATGCGGTCGTCCGATTTACAGAATTTAGAGACAGGACAAAGACCCAATGAGCGCAATCCCAGAAGATTTTATTAGTAAAACCACCCAACTTTCAGAAGATGTGACCAAGCCGTTTGCCGGCTCTAAAAAGATTTATATTACCGGTTCACGCCCTGATATCCGCGTACCCATGCGCGAAGTGACCACCACTCCAACGCACACAGATGCCGGTGAAGAGGCCAATTTACCCATAACCGTATACGATACATCAGGCCCTTATACTGACCCAGAAGTGAGCATTGACTTACTCAAAGGCCTTCCTGATGTGCGCGTTGCCTGGATTGAAGAGCGTGCTGATACTGAACAATTAGATGGCCCAACTTCAGAATTTGGCGTAGAACGTCAAAATGATCCTGAGCTCGCAAAATTACGCTTCGAACATATTCGTAACCCGCGTAAGGCAAAAACGGGCAAGAATGTCTCGCAAATGCATTACGCCCGCAAAGGCATTATTACTCCGGAAATGGAGTTTGTTGCTATTCGTGAAAACAACCGTTTGGCTGAAATGCGCGCGAATCCAGAATACGAAATGTTATTACGCCAGCAAAAAGGCGAGCCACTCGGCGCAAATATCCCGGATCTCGTTACACCCGAATTCGTGCGAGATGAAATTGCCGCCGGTCGTGCCATTATCCCCGCAAACATTAATCACCCGGAACTCGAGCCGTGCATCATTGGCCGTAACTTCCGCGTAAAAGTGAATACCAACATCGGTAACTCGGCACTGGGTTCATCC